>CAZUXQ010000374.1:0-1513 GCA_964624425.1 uncultured Sutterella sp. | reverse complement strand
AGCGCGCGATCCAGGACCGCATCGAGAACGGCATCGCGCGCCTGCTTCTCGAAGGGCGTGCGGCGCCGAGCCGTCGGGCGCGTTCAGCTGGCGCCGGTTCCGAGAAAAAGAGCCGGATGCGGAGTCCCTGGCCGGAGCGTTCCGGCGCGACGGGAATGCCGACCGCTCTTGCGGCGCGAATGACGGCAAGCGCATCCGTGCGCCAAGTCTCTTCGTCAAAGTCGAGCACGACGAAGCGGCACAGCGTCTGCTCGATCATCGGGGATAGACGCCGAGGACGGCGCGTCCGCAGAGGTGGTCGACGACGACGTCCTTGCCGAAGCGCTGCCAAACGTGCATGCAGGCCGTTTTGGCAACATGGCCTTCGTCGTCGAAGTTGAGGACGCGCACGGCAAAGACGTCCTTTCGTCCGAGGAAAAGCGACAGAAGGAGCGATCGCTTCTGATCTGCCGTCAATTCGGGTTCGGGTTCAATGACGGCGGCCGCAGGGATGCCGTCTTCATGTTCGGAAGAGCAGGTCGAAGCCGATGCCTCTTCCGCGCAGAGGTCGGCGGTGAAGCCGTTTTTGAGGAAAAGCGGCACGGCGCGCGGGCGAAAGGCCTGAGGCGCAGCTGTCCTCTCCCGAACGCAAGGCTTTGAGAAAGGCTTGAGGCCCTTCGGTTTGGGCGGCCGGCACGGACTCTTGGGCAATCCGCTTCTGCGCCTCGAGTTCTTTCTGCTGCCGGCATTTGAGGCGGCGCTTTTCGCAGAGGTTGTCTTCAAGCGTTCTGATTTCAGCGTTGAGGTTTGCGAGCGTCGACTCCAGCTGATGTGCGGTTTTAGGGCGGCGTCGGTCATCGGCTTCCTTTCGGTTCGATCGAGCTGCGTCTGGAATGTTTTTCTGATCCAAAAGCATGCCCGAGCAACAAGGGCGCTGCGCAATCAGGACCGGTGGCTTTGCGGCTCAGACTGCGGCGGAAGAGGCGAAGGCGGCGGCTGCGGCCATCGACCTCAGCGGCTACGTTCTGACGACGACCTTTGAAGCCTACAAGGAAGAAGTCGGCGACACGGACACGGATTTCGCCTCGGCCTACACGACCGCGCGCGACGGCACGTCCGGCAGTTGAACGGGAGCTGACGCATGGCTTCTTTGGTTGAACAAATTGCCGAACTGGCGCGCACGGTGGCGCAGGACCAGATCGCACAGGACATCGAGACCAACAGCAAGCTGGCCGACAAAGCGGACGCCTCCGAACTGGAGGAGCTCGCCGCCCGTGTGGCGGCGCTTGAGAGCCGGTTGTCGGGCACCCCCGTCATTGTGGAAAGTCTCGATGAGGTAGAGGCGGCTGAGAACGACGGCTACTACTGGGTGAACGGCCTCTATGACGAAGAGGAGACGTAGGCCGGCCGCCTTGCCTGCCGAAGCGGAAGGCGCTGAGGAAACGCATTCAGACGCTTTCGAACGCGGTGGATGGCCTGCGCGAACAGGCCGCTGATTTGGGAGTCAAGCAAATGGATGAACTGAAGTTTTACA
>CAZUXQ010000373.1:0-1518 GCA_964624425.1 uncultured Sutterella sp. | reverse complement strand
CCGAATTCGTTGTTGAAGGCCGCGCCGCCCAAAGGACCGTCCGTCATAATGGCGAGCGGCGTCGCGAGGCGCTTCGGAGCGCCGTAGACGGCGTCGGCTTTTTCGCCCTTCAAGGCATCTCCGTCGTTTTCCCAGACCTGCGGGGCGTCCTCAAGATGAAGAGCGGAAGTCGTGAAGCCCGTCAAGCCGGCTTTCGGACGAGCGCCTCGGCCCGTCGCGCCTTCATCGCGGATTTCGCCGCCCGAGCCCGTCGAGGCGCCGGGGAATGGGGAAATGGCCGTCGGGTGGTTGTGCGTTTCGACCTTGAAGACCGTGTGAACGAGTTCGTTCTTGCGCTCGAACATGCATCCGAACGCGTCGTCCTCTGAAGGACGCGGGTAAAGGCGCGCGACTTCGGCGCCTTCAAAGATTGCGGCGTTGTCGGCATAGGCCGTGATCGTGCCTTGAGGCGCAGCCTTGTGCGTTGCGCGGATCATGCCGAACAGCGTTTCTTCTCGTTCTTCGCCGTCCAGAGTCCACTTCGCATTGAAGATCTTGTGGCGGCAGTGTTCGGAATTGGCCTGCGCGAACATCATGAGCTCCACGTCCGTCGGATCGCGATCGAGAAGGCGAAAGTTCCGGCAAAGGTAGTCGATTTCGTCTTCGGAGAGTGCAAGCCCCATCGAGATGTTGGCTTCTTCGAGCGCCTTGCGGCCCTGGTTCATGAGCGGGATCGTCGTCATGGGCTTGGCTTCAAGCTCGACGAAGAGCCTGGAGGCCGGGAAGTCCGCAGCAACGACGGACTCCGTCATGCGGTCGTGAAGACCGGAAGCAACGGCGGCCTTGAGTTCTTCGGTCGCTTCCGTGCCTTCCTTGAGACTCACGGAATAAAGCGCGCCGCGTTCGATGCGCATTACCTGCTTGATTCCGCAGTTGCGGGCGATGTCCGTTGCCTTCGAAGCCCAAGACGAGATCGTGCCGAGACGCGGCACGACGAGGAATTTGAGATCGGCGCGCACCGGCTTTTCGGCGTCGCCGTACTGAAGAAGCGAATCCAAGCGGCGCATGGCCGTCTCGTCGAGCGCTTCGCCGGCATGAACAAAGTGCATGAAGCATGCGGAAACCGCCTCAACCGAGGGGGTGTTCTGCCGCAGGATCTTCAAGAGACGCGCGGTGCGGAATTCGGAAAGCGCCTGCGGGCCGACAAGCTGATAAACGATGCCGGAAGTGGTCGACATGGATGCTTCTCTTCAGAAAAAGAACCGCGAAGCCATCGACGCGGCGAACTCGTCAGCAGGAACTCCGTGCATCGGGATCGGCGGCGGATAAGATGAAATTGCGCTCGATTATAAAAGCCGAGATTCTTCAATTACATTCTCCGCGCCCTGCTTTCTTGCCTGCGGATCCTACTATTTGCTTCATGTGAAGAAGTCGGGCGTTTTTCCCGATAGACGTCCCCGATTCCGAACAAGGCTTCGCAGGAACGACTTTCGGCGTTTGTTGATCTTTGCGGCTTCATAGATATCGGTCGCCGACTCG
>CAZUXQ010000372.1:0-1553 GCA_964624425.1 uncultured Sutterella sp. | reverse complement strand
AATCGTCAGAAATTCGTTGACTGCAACCGTCATGTTCGGCTTATTCCGGAAAAGCAATCGGAAGGCGATCAGAGAAAAACGGGGAAGGCATCGGTCGACGCCCTCCCCGATTGTCGCTCAAAATCTGTTGAAAGCCTTGTCAGCGAAGCTGTTCGGCAAGCAGCGTGAGGATGTTCGGCGCAACACCCGTTTCATCGCCGCCGCCTTCGCCGCCCTGAACCGTGATGCGGGTCGAGCCGCCTTCGTCGGCGAGATGGATGCGGTAGTTGGGCGCTTCAATGGCCTTGTCCGAACCGAAGAGATTTGCGAAGAAGCCCTGTTCGGCCTTCTTTTCGGCTTCGTAGGCCGGATCGAGATAGCGCACGAGATAGTAGCCGGCAACGCGGTCTCGATCGACGAGTTCGAAGCCCATGCGGTCGATGACGAGACCGACGGTTCGCCAGGCGCGGTCGAAAGGCTCAAAGAGCTCAACGGACGAAAGCTTGCCGTCTTCGGCCTTCGCGAGATCAACCTTCGGCGCAGCGGGCTGCGCCTGCAGTTCAGACTTGATCTGTTCGCCGAGCTCTGCGTTGTGCTTGGCGGAACTGTCCGGATTGAATTCGGCATCAATGCGAAGCGCAAGGCGCTGCAGCATTTCGGCCTCCATCGTCGGATCCGTGGGGCCAGGCTGCCAAATCGTGCTGTCGTTCTGCGAACCCGTCACGACTTCGACCATTGAACGGTGCGTGACGTAGACGTCCGTCGTGCCGTCTTCATTGCGTTCGATGCGGCAGCGGTATTGGTCCTGCTCGCCCGTCGAATAGGCAAAGTCGAGCACTTTGCCGACCGTGCGGCGGATGATGTCCTGCGGGAGCTTGGCCTTGTTCTCGGCCCATTCCGTTTCCATGTAGCCGGTCTTGGCGTCCTGACGCTTCACGACGAGGCCGACGGAAGGCCAGAAATCCTGAATTACGGGCCAGAGTTCCTGCGGCTCGACGTTGACGCGCAGCCAGCGTTCGGAACCG
The DNA here is from genome assembly GCA_964624425.1 of uncultured Sutterella sp. GTDB lineage: Bacteria > Pseudomonadota > Gammaproteobacteria > Burkholderiales > Burkholderiaceae_F > Sutterella. The sequence goes on along the minus strand of CAZUXQ010000372.1, from coordinate 549 downwards.
TTGCGCATCACTTTGGCCGTCACGGTTGCCGGCACCACATCTGCGGTGGCGGCGTTCCGACCAACCGCAGCAGCCTGCTGCTTGGCATATTCGGCATTCGCGCTCACGACGCCTGGACGAGATGGAACTTCAAAGCGGTTGTCATTGCCGATTGGCGTCAAATCGGGCGGGACTTCCAGATTGGCTCGAGAATTCGACGATTCGTACTGCACCTTTTCATCGGTGAAGTCAATGCCGAGAACGGAGCAGCCGGCAAGTGCGGCGATTGCCGGCGCCAGCGCGGCAAGACGAAGCGAATGCTTGGGCATTATTGATGAATTCCTTAGGTTGAACCGCTTTTGAACAAATCGCGGCAGACAGTTTGGGAATTTTAACAAAAGCGAAGCACCCCTCCATGCGGCGAAAGGATCAAGCTGAGCTCGGCGAAGCATTTTGATTCGATTTTTACTGCTTCCGGATGCTCGAGATGCAGTCTTGCGTCGGCCTCTTCGGCTCACTATCGGGCGCCGAGCGCCCATCCGTACGGTTCGACTGCGGACGGCTTCACCC
>CAZUXQ010000371.1:0-1555 GCA_964624425.1 uncultured Sutterella sp. | reverse complement strand
CCCAGACGTGCTTCGCGAAAGTTCTCTTGACGGCAGGCAGAGCGGACGCGGCCGATATGACGCCCGCGAGCGCGCAGGCGCCGCAGATGAAGGCGTCGCACGCAGGTGCGGGAAGAAGCATGAAGCCCGCCAGCATCGCCGCCGTCCAAGCGAGAAGCGAGCTGAAGAGGAGTCCGCCGAGCGCGGCGCAGGCGATGCAGAAGCCGGGAGATTTGCCGCCCAATGCCGAAGGGAAGACGGTGAGGGCAAAGCCTGCGGCAAACAATAAAAAACCGACGAAGCGCGCGAGTCCGAAGCGGCGGCGGGCTTCGGCGTCTTGCGGCTTCTTCTTGAGAAGCCGAAGGTTTGCCGCCTGAAGAACTGCGGCCGCAGCCGTCAGACCGAAGCCCGTCCGTTCGAAATTCTCGCTCAGAACGCTCGCCGCCGAAAGAACTGCAAGGAGCGCGGCGGCCGTGCCGGCAAGGCCTGCGGCGAAGGCCGGCGCAAGCGCCAGGGGACTCTTGTCCGCGTCGGAAGTCTGAAGATGCAGGAGCCTCGCAAAGGCGTCCATCCATCGGCGGGCGGCGCCGAGAGCGAAGAGAAGCGCGATATTGAGCAGAATCGCGGCCGAAAGAACCAGGATTTTCGATGACGAGAAGCAGAAGAGGCGGACGCAGGCGGCGTTGATGCAGGCCGCGAGTCCGAGCACGAGCCAGACGGCGTTCTCGGGCTTTCGCGAAGCAAGAAGAACAAGGGCCGTGACGGTGAAGAGCACGCCGTAGACGACGATAAGAGGATCGGACGAGACCGATGCTGCCGCTGCGAATCCGGGAAGCACGGCCGTGAAGAGCACGGCCGCGCAATGCGCAGGCTGCGCCGCAGCTCTCGGCGAGAGTAGATCTGCTCCTGAAGCATTGATTCCTCTGCGTTCCCGCATCTGCACCCAAAGCGCCGAGGCCCAGGAAGCAGCCGCCGCGAAAGCCGCTGCGGGGAGCCCCGCCTCGAGAAGCGCCGAAGGCGATCCGATGAGCGAAGCATGACGGCCGGATTCGATTTCGGCGCCGCCCAGAAAGAGTGCGGTTTCAAGAATGACGAACCACAAGAGGAAGAAGCTTCTGCGCCGCACGTAAAGGAGCCAGAGCGTCAGAAGCGCGGCCCAGACGAAGAAGAGCCGTGCGGCCGGGGCGCCGGTCGGATGCGTTTGCGCGAGGACGACGAGAGGGAGGCCGAGCGAGAGGCCGTGCAGAAGCGCAAGTCCCGAGAAGAGCGCCGAGCCGTCGCCGCGGCGCGCGCAGAGAAGGCCGATCCCGGAGAGAAGACTGAACCCGCCGCAAAAGGCAAAGCGGTGAGCGGCGTCCCACGAGAACCAGCTGCCTGCGGCCAGCAGGAAAAGCGCGGAGCAGATGGCAAGGCCGGCGATGCCGGAAAGCGTTCTGCCGATGCCTGCGGCCTCTTTGCGCGCAAGATCCGCGCGGCGCCGAAGTCTTTCAAAGGCTTCGCGGAAACCATCCGCAGGCTCGGGCTGTTCCGGCTGCGCTTCCTGATCGGCAAGCTCTGAGGCGCTTTCGTCTTCCTG
>CAZUXQ010000370.1:0-1560 GCA_964624425.1 uncultured Sutterella sp. | reverse complement strand
AGGGAAGCGGTCCGCTTTGGATGAAGCGCATCAGTGCGGGCGTCTTCGTGCTTTTGGGCGCGTTCGTCCTTTGGAGCGCGGCTTCGGATCTTCCCGCATGAGGAGGAACAATGAAGGAGCCGCAGACCTCGGCGGCGCCTGCGGCTCCTGAAATTCCTCAGTCGATCAGAGATCGATGCCGAAGCCTGCCCGGCGTGCGGCCAAAAGGGCTTCCGTGCGGTTCGATGCGCCGAATGCGCGGTAGATGGCCGCAACGTGGGTCTTCACCGTGCCTTCGGACAAATTGAGGTCGCGGCAGATGCGCTTGATGGGCGCGCCCTTTGCAAGAAGCATCAGAACGTCCTTCTGACGGTCCGTGAGATGAACGGGGCTTTCCTTCGACGCGGCCTTGAGGCTCGCGGCCGTCTGATTGAAGAAGCCTGCGCGCTGGCTTTCGGCGAGCAGCTTGGAAGGAATGAAGACGCCGCCCTTCAGGACGAAGTCGATGGCCGCCGTCAGCATTTTGGTGTCGAGCGACTTCGGCACGAAGCCTGCGGCGCCCAGCTGCAGCACGCGCATGATGCTCTGCTGATCGACGAGGCCCGAGACGACCAGAATCTTGAGCATCGGCTGAATGCGGACGATTTCCTCCATCAATTCAGTGCCCGCAACGCCCGGCATCGAAAGGTCGAGAATCAGGAGATCCGCATTGTCGCCTTCCTTTTTGACAAGCTGAAGCGCTTCGTCGGCCGTGCCGGCAGCAAAAACCTCCGCTTCGGGCTCGCGGTCGAGCAGCAGCATGGAAAGCGCGCTCGTCACGAGCGCATGATCGTCGACAATCAGATATTTCATGTTCAGGAGAGGAGATGAAAATTCGCGTCCATTGTAGCGCCGCGCGGAGCCTCGATGAAAAACGCCGCAGATCGCGAAGGATCTGCGGCGCATTCCCGCCTCTTTGAGCAGGAGGCTGCGTCGGCGTGCGGGCGCGCTTAGTTTTCGTTGCCCGTCGGGATGAGCTGATGACGAGCGGCCCACGTCCACGGATTGTTGAGCCAGTCGATCAGAACTTCGCGCTTGGCGGCGTCGAGCAGGCCCAATTCGACGGCCTTGTCGAGCACTTTCGTGAAGGCGATGAGTTCGCGGCAGACGACGTTCTGCTTTTCGAAGAGCTTGCGGGTTTCGTCGATGCCGAACGAGGTGATCGCAAGGCAGTCCGCCACTTCGGCGCCTTCTTCCTTGAGGGCCTCGACGGCCGAAAGAAGCGAGAGGCCGGTCGATATGTGGTCTTCGATGATGAGGATGCGCCTGCCCTTCACCGAGCCGCCTTCGACGCGGCTGCGGTTGCCGTAGGTCTTCGCCTGCTGACGAACGAAGATCGAGGGCTTGTAGAGGCGGTAGGCGAGAGCGGCGGCGTGGGAGACGCCGGCGCCTTCCACGCCTGCCACGACGTCGAACTGCAGCTTGAGCTGGTCGATGCGCGAAACCATCGTTTCAATGATGTCCCGCCAGGCGGCCGGCAGAGACGTGAGCGTGCGGTTGTCCACGTAGATCGGGGTCACGAGGCCGGACTTGAGGCGCATC
>CAZUXQ010000369.1:0-1562 GCA_964624425.1 uncultured Sutterella sp. | reverse complement strand
CCGCCTCGTCGACGTCGACCATTTCGTCGTCGACCACCTTCTCGACGTCGCAGCTCCCCGAAGCGATCTTCAGATGTTCGGCCGCTTCGATTTCGAGGCCCAGAACGATCGCGAGATCCTTCGTGATGAGCGAGGATCCCCAAGGCCGCACGTCGATGAGCCGCAGCGCGCCGTCGACAAAGACCGTGAGCGAAGTGGTTTCCGCGCCGAAATCGATCACGGCGGCACCGCAGAGCTTTTCCGTTTCGGACAGCACCGCGAGAGATGCGGCCCAGGGATGCGGTTCGTAGCTGATGAGCTCAAGCCCCGCGCGCTGCATGCAGCGCTTGAGGTTTTCCGCATTCGAGGCCGAACCGTAAACGGCGTGCATGTGCACTTCGAGACGCTGGGCCGCGAGGCCGATCGGATTTGCAATGCCCGACGAATCGCCGCAAACGAACCCCTGCGGGATGAGCTTGAGAAGCTGGCCGCCGGGGCTTTCGCGATCCGCATGCTGTCCGGCATTGCTTTCTGCCTGCGCGACGTCTTCCTGCGTCACCTCGCGTCCGCGCAGGACGGAAACGCCTATGCAGGAACGGCTCGTCAGCGTCCTGCCGCCGATGGCGGCCCACACTTGGCTGATGTTCGCGATGCCCGACGTATACTGCGCTTCGCGCACAGCCTTGCGAATTGATGAGACTGCATCCTGCACGTTGACGATCGTGCCGCTCTTGATGCCGGCCGAATCCGTGCTGCCCATGCCGAGAATGCGGTACTTTCCGGGCTCCTTGCCGGGCCGCGCGACAACGCAGAGCACTTTGCTCGAACCGGCGTCGAGGCTCACGAAGATGCCGTCGGATTGGTTGTTTTTGCTGGCCATGCCGAGTTGGTTGATGCGCGGTACGGAAAGATGTTGACGAAGAGGCCTCTTTGGCGGCGTCTCCGCAAAGATGCAGAATCGAAATTTTAACGATTCTCGCTGCGGCCGTGCGCCTTTGCCGTCCTCCTTCGGAATTGACGCACGCGAGTCTGTGAAAATCCGTCGAATGCCGTGCCGGCTTTCTTAAATTTCAGCGGATTTTTCCTTTTCCCGCATGACGATCGCGATGCCTAAGCATGCCTCGCGGCAGCTTGTCCGATGCCTCAGCGCAGACTGTCGCCCGACCGTCAAGGGCAGTCGACTGTTCCGGCCGACTGCAAGCCTGGAATGAGTCCAAGCAAATCTGGAAGCGGAAGCCTCCAAAGAAAATTCCTGCCGCCGAAAAGGATCCTTGGCATAAAAAGACGCCAAACTCAGAGAGTTGCATAAATCAGGATGCCGTCATCGATTTCCGTTTCATCATTCATTTTAAGAATATCGATTTCGTTATTCGTTCAAGCAATATCGCAAAGCGGCGCATATTTGAGAATGCCGCTCCGGAGATTTTCCCAAGAAGCTGCTTTCGGCAATTAATTGAAAACGTCAGTTCAAAAATCTCTTGCCCGACGGGCAAGCCGATTGAAAGCCTGAACCGCGAGCGAAGAAAGTCGGCGAAGAACGCGCCGCAGAAATGGAAGCGGCCGTCTCCGTACCGGAAGCCGGC
>CAZUXQ010000368.1:0-1566 GCA_964624425.1 uncultured Sutterella sp. | reverse complement strand
GGCCGTCAATCAGAACTTCGACGCGGGCCGCACGGTCGCGGTCGATGCCGAGGCCCTGCATGCGGACGGCACGGCCGAGGTGGACTACCGTGGTGCACGCTGGCTGGCTCGGCTGAGCCCGAGGAGCGCCGTCAAGACGCTCTCGAAAGGCATCTGGCGCATCGATGAGGTCGACGGCGCCGAACTTCTTTTGATCGAAGCGGCCGACAAAAATAATCAAGATTAAATAGGAGATTCGATTGTGACAGTCGAAATAACCGGCTTTTTGATTTTCGCGCTGATGCTGGTCCTTCTGGCCGTTCTCTTTGCGAGCCAGTCGATCAAGGTCGTGCCGCAGCAGACGGCGTGGGTGGTCGAGCGCTTGGGCAAATTTCACAGCGTTCTGGGGCCCGGCCTCAACTTCATCATTCCCTTCATCGACCGCGTAGCATATCGCCATTCGCTCAAGGAAATCCCGCTCGACACGCCGAGTCAGGTCTGCATCACGCGAGACAACACGCAGCTCACCGTCGACGGCGTGCTCTTCTTTCAGGTAACCGACGCCCGCCGCGCGAGCTACGGCACGTCGAACTACATCATCGCCATCACGCAGCTTGCGCAGACGACGCTTCGCAGCGTAATCGGCAAAATGGAGCTCGACAAGACGTTCGAAGAGCGCGACTTGATCAACAAGTCGGTTGTTTCCGCCATCGACGAAGCTGCGCTCAACTGGGGCGTCAAGGTGCTGCGCTATGAAATCAAGGATTTGACGCCGCCTGCCGTTATTTTGCAGGCGATGCAGCGGCAGATTACGGCCGAGCGCGAAAAGCGCGCTGTGATAGCTGCGTCCGAAGGCCGCAAGATCGAACAGATCAATCTCGCGACCGGCGCGCGCGAAGCCGCAATCGCACAGTCCGAAGGCGAAAAGCAGGCCGAAATCAACAAGGCCGAAGGTCAAGCGGCGGCGACGATCGCCATGGCAGCGGCCACGGCAGAAGCGCTTCGCCGCATCGCTTCAGCGACTCAGGAGGAGGGCGGCATGATCGCCGTAAACCTGCAGGTCGCCGAACAGTACATTCAGGCATTCGGAGAAATGGCGAAGACTTCCAACACGCTCGTCGTGCCGGCCAACCTCGGGGATCTCTCGACGCTCATCACGTCTGCGATGAAGATCGTCGACGGCACTAACTCAGGCGCCAGGCCTGACGCACAAGCGCCCCAGAAAATCCGCTGAATATCGAGCCGGCCTTCTGAAATTTCAGCGGATTCTTCCTGCTTTTTGCGCATGACGCCTGCGATGCCTGCGCATGCCGCGACACGGCGCTGTCATGCCTCGAGCAGGCTGTTTCCCCAAGCAGCTTGTCGGCGTCAAGGCCGATGAAGTCGGGCCGGCCGCCCCAATCCGGCCGCCATTGCTGCGCCGTCAGCAGCCGATGCGCTTGCCGCGTTTGGACTCGCTTTGTCGCGGCGTTCTGCCCGGCAGTTGAGTGAGCCGAACTGCGCAAAAGAAATGCAAGCAGGCAGAGAGACGACGTCCAGATCCGTGCTGCAGCGCAGGCCGGCTGCTCCGAGGTCGAGCGTGCGGAC
>CAZUXQ010000367.1:0-1576 GCA_964624425.1 uncultured Sutterella sp. | reverse complement strand
CCGAGCAGATTGCCAGCATCGATTCCTCATCGATGACGGCCGCCGTATGGATGAAGCTTGCGCGCGCAATCGAAGAAACGCTTGCTCGAGACGATATTTCGGGCGTCATCGTGACGCACGGCACGGACACAATGGAAGAGACGGCTTGGTTCCTCGACCTTGTTCTGAAGAGCCGCAAGCCCGTGGTGCTGACGGGCGCCATGCGCCCCTCGACCGCCATTTCCGCAGACGGCCCTGCGAACCTCTACAACGCCGTGCGCATTGCGGCTTGCGAAGAAGCCTTCGGCAAAGGCGTGATGATTGCGCTCAACGACGTCATTCTGAGTGCTCGCGAAGCCTCAAAGGTCAATCCCACGAATGCTGCCGCCTTCGCCGGCGCGGCCGCAGGAGCGCTTGGCTTCGTTGCAGGCGCCGGCATCCACTTCCTGCAGCTGCCTGCCAAGCCCCATACAGCCGAAACGGAATTTACGCTCGCCGATCTCGAAGCTTATCAGGCTTCCGCGCAAGGCGCTCCTGTTCCGCGCGTAGACATCATTCTCTCGCATGCCGACGCTGACGACGTCTTCGTGAAGGCGGCCGTTGCCGCCGGCGCCAAAGCAATCGTGCATGCGGGCACCGGGAACGGTTCCATTCACAAGGGCACCGAAGACGCTCTTTTCGAAGCGGCCAAAAAAGGCGTTCTCGTCGTTCGTGCGTCTCGCATTGGCGCCGGGGTCGTGACGGACGGCCTCGCTGAATGGCAGGAAGCCGGCTTCGTGCCGGCCGGGTCGCTGAACCCGCAGAAAGCGCGCATTCTCGCGCAGCTTGTTGTCGCTAAGTACGGTCAGAACATCAAGAAGCTGCGCGAGGCATTCATGCGCTATTGACCTGCAGTCGTCGCTCGCGGGCGCGCCCACGCGAATCGCCTTGGCTGCATTGATGCTGTCGAGACGTTCGACAGCTTGGGGCAGACTCGATCTCAGGCGCAGTACCGGCCGCCCAAGATTCTCCGTTCGTCTTTGCCGCCGCTTTCCAGCGCACAGTGGGAGTTCGCCTTGTGAACAGAGAAAATCCGCCTCCTCCGCATGCAGAAGCTGCGGAAGAAGCGGAGAACTTCAGAACTTGAATTGCAGAAAGCCTGACCGCTCGAAGGGGGCCGCCATGACCGGGCAGGCAGACTTCGATTTTTAGTTCGGGATCAGATCTTCGCGAGGTACTTGCCAACGCGGCGGCCGAACGTCACGGTGCGGCCGCAGGCCATGCCGGTGACGAGGTTCGGATACGTGTTGGCGAAGTAGCCGCCCGAGTCGTTGCCGATTACGAAGAGGCCCGGTATGGGGTTGCCGTCGACGTCGATGGCGTTCATGTTCGCATCGATCTGAATGCCGTCGAGCGTGCAGAGGATGTCGCCCGTGTTCTTCGCGCCGTAGAACGGCGCCTTGTCCACCGGCGTGAGGCGGAAGGCTTCTTTGCCGTAGTCTTCGTCGACGCCCTTCTTTGCAAAGCCGTTGTAGCGCTCGACGGTCTTCTTGAGTTCCTCGACCGGGAGCATGAGCTTCTGCGCGAGCTCTTCGATCGTGTCGGCCTTCATGAGGAA
>CAZUXQ010000366.1:0-1587 GCA_964624425.1 uncultured Sutterella sp. | reverse complement strand
AGACGCGGATTTCGTCGAGAAGCGCTTTCTTGGGATCGGCTTTCGAGGGAGCCGCTTCTGCAGTAGAGTCCGGCGGCGCGCTTTCGGGCAGAGGGTGCTTGGCCGCGTTCGTCTTCATCTTCTCGGCGATTGCGTCGTTCGCGTCGATCCCGAGGCAGTCCGCAAGCAGGATTGCACAGGCGAACGCGCCGGCGAGCGCTTTCCTGAGTTCCGCATGCCTCTCTTTGGCGGCAGGATCGTCGGCCGGCCGCTGAAAAGCCTTGAGGAGCGCAGCCGCTTCAATCGAAAGTGAAATCGCGAGATCCTTTGGACTGCGGAATTCAGCACAAGCGCGTTCGTCGCGGAATCGAAGCACGGCGTCGGCGGCAGTCTTCGTGATGAAGGCTTCGGAATTCTTGGCTTCGGACATGGAGGCGGGCGGTCGATGTGCAGCAGCGGCTTTCGAGAAGAACGACGAAGCAAAAAAGCTCGGCGGGAGTCGAGCCTTTCGGAGCGAATCCGTCTCGAACTGATCAAGAAAGAGTCCGCCCGTCCTGCGCAAGGAGAAGCGCTTGGGACGGGAGAAGCTTTCCCGCGTTTTTCGGGCTCAGCAGCGGAGATCGTCGAGCGTCTTGCCGGACTGCCGGAGGTATTCCGTCACCCACTTCGGCTGACGGCCGCGGCCGGCCCACTTGAGTTCCGGCTTTTCCGGATGACGATACTTGGCGACGGACTTGCGCTTGGCCTTCTTCTGGGCGGGCTGCTCGAAGCGAAGCTCGTTCATCGCGATGCCGAGGCCGTCGATGAGCTTTTGGGCTTCTTCAATAGCCATTTGGCGGACGTGCTGCTTCTTTTCGGCGACTTCAGCTTCAAGAAGTTCAATTTCTGACAAAAGATCGCGTAATTCCTGATTCATGGAAGTTCCTCGAGTTTGATTAAGGAGGCGTCAGCCCCAGGCTGAAGGGAAAGTATGCATCCAAAAGCAAAGTTCATTTCGTGCACGAAAAACAAGGCATAGGCCGCATTCGGCGAGAGGATGCTGCTTTCGCGCGAAGGGATTGAGAAGCATTTTCCGAATGTCGGCCGGTCGACATTCGGTCGAAAAGACCTTTTCGACGATTGTCCGGAGAGGAGATTCTCAATTGCTGCGCATGAAGGCTGCGCTTGAATGCCTGCGGCAAATTATATCTATTTTTTCCTTTATTGGAATATATGAATGCTTCCATAAGCGGATTTCAGTCTTGCGTTAAAATGCGCCTGCCGCAGATGCGGCTGCTGCATGAATGAAGAAGGAAAATGAACTTGATGCCGCTGAAAAAGAAGAGGACGACGAAGAGAAGCGAACAATCCGCGAAAACTTCTCAGATCTTGAAAAGAGCAGCCGCACTGCTCTTTTTTGCGGCGGCTGCAGGCGCAGGCCTTGCGTCCGGCGGGAACGCGGCAATCGAATCCTTCAGCGAAGCCAAGCGCATTTTGGAAGCGCAGGTTTATGCGGATCACCGCATTACCTTCTACTGCCGCGCGCCTTTCGATGAGAAGAAGCGCGTTGCGCTGCCTGCAGGCTTTTCGACGCCGAAGCACGCAAAGCGCGCCGGGAAAGTCGAATGG
>CAZUXQ010000365.1:0-1591 GCA_964624425.1 uncultured Sutterella sp. | reverse complement strand
CGCAAGATGCCGGCCGAATCCGTGCGCATGGTCTCGGGCTCGATTAACGAGCGCTTCGACGAGCTTTGGGAAACGCTCGCCTCGTGGGAAAAAGTCACGCTCTTCATCATTCACGACGGCCACGTCTTCGAAATTCAGTCGAAGCTCTTCGCGGGCAAGCGTGCTCAGGGCTACTACAACATTCTTGCCAAGGATGCCATCGTGGGCGGGCATTTGTCGCCCGAGAAAATCGAAGCCGTCGCCTTCTGCTCATTCCCGTTTATGAACCGCGAATCGCATTCCGTGCAGTTCTTCAATGCCGAAGGCGGAGTGAGCTTCGCCGTCTACGTCGGACGCGAAAGCCGCAAGCTCATCGAATCCGTGCGCGAAGCCTTCTTCGCCGCCCGCGAAGCGTACTGCGCCGACTAGCAGCCGGCCAACGCTTCATCTCGAGACTTTGGAGAAAACGCCATGACCAACACGCTCATCGTCGCAAGTTCCAAAACCGGCAACACAAGACTTCTCGCCCGCGGCATCTGCGACGCGCTGCTTGACGCCGGGCATGACGCGCAAGTCGTCAATGCGGCCGACATGCCCGACGACCTGTCGGCCTTCGATGCCGTTCTCTTCGGGTACTGGTGCGACCGCGGACGCGAACCAGAAGACATTCTCGAGGCCGCCCGAAAGGTGCAAGGCAAGCGCATCGGCTGCTTCGCCACTCTGGGCGGCGATCCCGAGAGCGCTTGGGCGGCCAAGTGGATGAAGGAATCGAGCGAGAAGCTCGCCGCGGCAGGCGGCGGCAACACGCTCGAAGCGGCTTTCTCGTGCCGCGGCCGCATCGATCCGGCCGTCTTCGACCTCATGACGAAGATGACGGGGGGCGCGGCCGCGCCCGAGCGCGAAGCGCGCCGGATTGCAAGCGAAACGCACCCGGACCGTCAGGACGTGCTGCGGGCCGCAGACTGCTTTTGCGGCATGCTCCGCGCGTCCGAAGACTAAGGCGCGCAGCGCAGTCTTTCAAACGAAGCCGACGACATTCAGACAGAAAAAGGATTGAGGCAGCAAATGGATTTTTCGGCCGAACGATTTTCCCACATTTATTCCATGATCGGACCTGCGGGAGTCGTTCTCGCTTTCGTCGCGCTTTTTGCGTTCTACATAGCCGTCTGGCAGCTCATATACATGTCTGCCGTTTGGCGCAGCTTCCGGCGCGACTTTCTCGATCTCGAGCGCGGCAGCGACCGCTGCCTGCGCGGCATCGACCCGAAGCGCGCCAATCCGCTCATCCGCATCATCTACGAAATCGTCGTCACGCACAGCTCGCACTCGGACGACATCCGCGCCGAAGTCGGCTACCTCTTCTACCGCAACTTCAAGCGCGTTTCGAATGGTCTGTGCTGGCTTCGCCTGATCGCCGTGATTTCGCCGCTTTTGGGACTTCTCGGCACCGTCTGGGGGATGGTCGACGTCTTCCAAAGCATGAGCGACATCACGCGCGCGAATGCGTCGCTCCTCGCTTCCGGCATCTGGTCGGCGCTCATTACGACCATCATGGGACTCTCGATCGCGATTCCGGTTCTCATGTGCTACTACTACCTGATGCTGAAATTCA
>CAZUXQ010000364.1:399-1592 GCA_964624425.1 uncultured Sutterella sp. | reverse complement strand
CACACGCCCATCATGCTTGCGGGCGGCATCGGCGCCATTCGCGCCGACCAGACGAAGAAGGCCGTGCCGCCGGTCGGCAGCCTTTTGGTCGTGCTGGGCGGTCCGGGCATGCGCATCGGCTTGGGCGGCGGCGCCGCTTCGTCGATGACCTCCGGCTCGAACTCTGAAGCGCTGGACTTCGACTCCGTGCAGCGCGGCAACCCGGAAATGGAGCGCCGCGCGCAGGAAGTGATCGACCGCTGCTGGGCGATGGGCGAAGACAATCCCATCCTCGCAATCCACGATGTGGGCGCGGGCGGTCTTTCGAACGCCATGCCCGAACTTGCAGACCTTTCCGGTCAGGGCGCGCATTTCGACCTCTCGAAGGTGCCCGTCGAAGAGTCCGGCATGTCGCCTCTTGAAATCTGGTGCAACGAATCGCAGGAACGCTACGTTCTCGCCGTCGATCCGGCGAAGTTCGAACGCTTCAAGGCCTTCTGCGAACGCGAACGGACGCCCTTTGCCGTGATCGGCGCGATTACGGAAGAAAAGGATCTGAAGCTTGACCGTCCGGGCGCGACGCCCGCCGTCGACATGCCGATGGACGTGCTCCTCGGAAAGACGCCGCGAATCCGCCGCATTGCCGAGCACCTCGCCCTCAAGGCCGAACCCTTCTTCGAAGACGGCATCGACTTTGAAAGGGCGGCCTGCGACGTCATGCGTCATCCGGCCGTCGCTTCGAAGTCCTTTCTCATCACGATCGGCGACCGCACGGTTGGCGGTTTGACTTCCCGCGACCAGATGGTCGGTCCTTGGCAGGTGCCGGTTGCCGACTGCGCAGTGACGACATTGGGCTTTGAAACGGCCCGCGGCGAAGCGATGGCGATGGGCGAACGCACCCCGGTGGCAGTTCTCAATTCCTCCGCCGCTTCTCGTTTGGCGATCGGCGAAGCGATCATGAACATAGCGGCGGCCGACATCGAACTGCCGCAGGTAAAGCTTTCCGCGAACTGGATGGCCGCCTGCGGAGCTCCAGGCGAAGACGCCAAGCTCTTCGATGCCGTCAAGGCGGCGTCCGACTTCTGCATCGCGCTCGGCATCTCGATCCCGGTCGGAAAGGACTCGCTTTCGATGCGCACGAGCTGGGACGACGCAGGCGAAAGGAAGACCGTGACGTCTCCGGTGTCGCTCATCGTTTCTGCGGCCGCACCCGT
>CAZUXQ010000364.1:0-389 GCA_964624425.1 uncultured Sutterella sp. | reverse complement strand
TGCGCAATGCCGCGCTCACGCTTACGCCGCAGCTCAAGAAGGTGCCGGCCTCCGAAGGCTCCGTTCTCGTCTTCGTCGACCTCGGCGAAGGCAGAAACCGCATGGGCGCCTCCATTCTCGCGCAGGTGACGCAGCGCTTCGGCAACACGGCGCCCGACTGCGAAGATGCCGGTTTGCTCGGACGCTTCGTGCATGCGCTTCGCAAGCTCGAGCTTGCGGGCTGCGTCCTCGCCTACCACGATCGTTCGGACGGCGGCCTTTTTGCGGCCGCTGCCGAAATGATCTTTGCATCCCGCATGGGCGTGAAGCTCGTGATCGACTCCCTCATGGCCGAAAAGCATGCGACCGTTCTCAATGTCCTCTTCAACGAAGAACTCGGCGCGCTCCTG
>CAZUXQ010000363.1:0-1602 GCA_964624425.1 uncultured Sutterella sp. | reverse complement strand
GCTTCATTGGATTTCCCGGCGAGCTTCTTCGGTCTTTCTGCCTGCAGTCTGCTGCCGCATGATGCTGGCTGCGAGTCTGATCCGTGCTGCTTGCGGCGAGGACGCCAAGCTCGAAGCGAGCGCCGAACGCGTCTGCGCCGTCTTGAACGACGCGAGTTTTTGCGGCAGGTGGAATGTGCCGGGCAAGATCACGACGCTCCGAGATGCGGACAAAGCCCTTGACGAGGGCGGCGATGCGAAGCGCGCGGAAGATGCCGAGGACGACGTGCGCGGCAGCTGCATGAAGAAATTCTTCGTGAATTCATGCATCGACGAGGCGCGCCGGCTCTTCTTCAAGCGTCAGCGCGAAATCCGCTGCATCACGACGGCCAAGCGCCATGACCGCGCGAAGCTCGAAAAGGCCGACGAAGCCTTCTGCGGAGAAAAGCAGAAAAAGGCTGCGGAACGCATGCGCGGCAGAAGAAGATGCCGCCAAGCGCCGCAAGGCGCGCGAGGAGCCTCAGCAGCGCTTCGAGAAGAATCTCGAAAAGCGCCGGCAGAACAAGGAGTCGTCTCCCGGACTCTCGAAGTATTTTTGATTTCGAGAGAACGTCAATGAAGAAATTTCCCGAACTCTTCGACTTTACGCTCCCGCTCGAGGAGCGCGTGACGGAGGCCTTCAAGCAGAACGGCGCCATTGCGTCGGGCTCGCCCGACTTTCACGTGCGTGCGGGGCAGCTTGAATTCGCTCAGGCCGCAGCGAGGACGCTCGAGGAGAAGGGAACGCTCATTGCCGAGGCGGGTACGGGCACCGGGAAGACCTACGCTTATCTCACGCCCGCGCTTTTGTCGGGTGCGGTCGTCGTTATTTCAACTGCCGGAAAGCCTCTTCAGGATCAGCTCTATCAAAAAGACATTCCGCAGCTCTCCAAAGCGCTCGGCATTCAGGTGCCCGTCGCCGTTCTCAAGGGCCGCTCCAACTACATCTGCCGCTTCCGGCTTCAGAGAACCAAAGAAGAAGGCTGGTTTCCGGAGCGCGATTCCGGCAGGAAATTCCGCGAGATCGAACGCTTTGCGGCCGTAAGCGCCACGGGAGACAAGGCCGATCTTCCCTTTATTCCCGAAGACGATCCGTTGTGGCCGATGGTGACGAGCACGAGGGAAAACTGTCTCGGCAGCGACAAGTGCCCGCATTGGAAGGACTGCTTCGTGAAAAACGCGCGCGAAAAAGCGCTTGCTTCCCAGGTCGTGGTGGTGAATCATCATCTCTATCTCTCTTCGCTTGCCGTGAAGAACGAAGCCGACGGGAAAATCGACGGCCTTCTGCCCAAGGCGGACTTTACGGTGATCGACGAAGCTCATCAGCTGCCGCAGATCGCTTCGGACTTCTTCGGCACGAGCTTCTCGACTTATCAGATCATCACGATCGCCGAAGGCGCGCGTTCTCTCGGGCGCGGCTACGTCAAGGACGGCGCCGACTGGGAAGAGCTCTACAGCAGCGTGCTCAAAAACGCGCACGATCTGAGACTCGCGCTGACGGCGCTCGAGCTTCGCGAAGGCGACCGCAAGGCGGTCGCGGCGATCGAGAATTTCGGCAAGATCCTGCCGAGTCTCGAAGAGACG
>CAZUXQ010000362.1:0-1610 GCA_964624425.1 uncultured Sutterella sp. | reverse complement strand
GTTGCCGTCGTTCCCGAACCCGCTGCGATTTCGGAAATTGCCCGTCCGGCCGTCAAAGTGACGGCTACGCTCGCCAACCAGGCGAACGTGCTTGCGGTTCATGCCGCCTCGACCCTCAAGAGCCCGTCGGCCTACCGCGCCTATGCGCTTCCGATGCGGCGCTCGGAATCCTATTTTCCGGCCCGCAACCTTATTTTCTTCGGCCTTTGGCAGGAAGCCGAAGGCGGCGGCTGGTACGGCTGCACTGTCGGCATGCAGCGCTTCGCGCTTCCCGAACTCGAAATCGACGAATCCGAAGAGAAGCCCATGGACATCCGTCTTCTCCTTGAAGCGGCCGTTCTCACGGAATTGCAGGACGGCAGGATCTTCAAGGACGGCGACGAATTCACGGCGAGCGGCCGCACCTGGCGCATTACGCTTGCCGACAGCATCGGCATTCCCGGCACTCGCACGATGAGGCTCGATCCGGCCGGCGAACAACAACATCTCCCATTAATTTGATGAGAGGCTCCGAAATGACGGAACTTAAGGACACCCGCGGACTCGAACCTCGTCGGCGCAATGCGCCCGTGGAGCTCGCTTGGTCGATCGTCAAGACAGCCCCCTACGCGACGCTTGCCACTGCAGACCTTGCCGGCAATCCATTTGCCGTTGCGGTGAACGCCTTCGATATGGACGGAGCCGTCTATTTCCACGCGACCAAGGACATGAAGAGCCGCAAGGCGCAGAACATGCGGATGAACAACCGCGTCTGCCTATTCTTCATCGGGGAGGCTGAACTGGTTCCGGAACGCTTCTCGGCGGTCTTCAAGTCCGCCGTCGTTGAAGGTGCGGCCGAGGTCGTGACCGATCCGGAAGAAATCAGCCGCTGCGTCCGTGCGATGGTCGACCGTCATGCTCCGGGCACGACGCCCGAGGCGTTCGGCGCCTATCTTGCCCGCGTGCCGATTCCCGAATTCTGGAGAGTGACCGTTGAGAACATCACGGCCAAGGAGCGGGTTCGTTCTTGGTAATCCCAAAAGTCGTCTAACAGCCGCGCGTTTCAGGCTGGCATCCAACATCTTCAGGAAAGGCTGGCCGCGTTTGGCCGTCACTGTTGTCCGCTTGGCCGTGCCGGCGTTTCGCATGGACGCGTCAAATTTTTCCAAGCATTCCGTCCCTTTGCGGACTGCCGCCGGCCTGCGCCCGACGCGCATCGCGCCGCGGTTCGCCGCAGCGGCGATCATCGGGACCTTCTGCGCGATCGCTCCTCAATGGACATGGGCGGTGTCGAGCAACTCGAGAAGCATGAGCGAAGCCGGCTTCGCGCGTCAGGATGCGCAGGACGCCGAAATCGAAGCGGCGAGAGAAGCCAAGATGCAGAAAGCGGCCGAAGAGCACATGCAGAATTCGGCTTTCAAGCTTGAGATGACCGGAATCGACGGCGACCTCAAGGCCAATGTCGACGCGCGTCTCGCGACGCTCAATCTGGCAGGCATCACCGCGCGAGGCCGCTATCGCGCACAGATTCGTTCGGCCGTCGAAGAAGGCCTGCGCGCGCTCGGATACTACAACCTGGCTCTTCATTTCAAATGGGATGACGGAGCGGGCGGCAAAGCGGCAGACGAAGA
>CAZUXQ010000361.1:0-1628 GCA_964624425.1 uncultured Sutterella sp. | reverse complement strand
CCGTCATGAGGTAGTCGACTTCGGGGAGACGCTTCACGAGTTCGGGCGCCACGGCCTGAACGAGTTCCGTATCGGAAAGACAAACAAAGCTTGCCAGAACCAGATTGTCGGCTACCTGAACATACGGAAGCTTGCGCTTGACGCCGCAAATTTCAAAGTCAAAGTACTTCACGGTCAAATTCTCCTTGGTGAGCGAAGCGCAAACGGGAAAAGCACGCTTCGTCTTGGCTGACGACGGCCGCTATATTAATCGTTCGCAAGTACAGCCGCGTCTGCTCAAACGCATTCGAACCTATTTGAAAATAGGAATTCGATCAAGCTTCGTTGATCTTCAGCGCGGGCGCACCATCATAGCCGTAGCGCCGACGGCTTCTCAGAATGAAGGCGGCCGACATCAGAAAGGCCGCGAATTCGGAAGCCGGAACTGCAAGCCAGAGGCCGAGTTCACCCATGAGATACGGAAGAAGCTCGATGAAGAGCGCCATAAATAGGAACGTGCGGCAAAACGAAATCGCCGCGGCGCGCTTCCCGTCTCCGAAGGCCGTGAAGAAATAGGCTGCGAACATATTGGGGCAAAGGAAGAGAAGCGAAAGCGCGAAAATCTTGAAGTGCCCAAGAACAAGCCGATAGACATCGCTCTCCTGAGGAACGAAGAAGCCGAGCACGGGCTTTGCGAAGACAAGCGAGAGCCCGTAGGCTCCGATTGAGAAAATGAAGAGAAGCTTCACGGCGTGATCGAAAACGCGCTTTAATTCGCGCCAATTCTTGTTGCCGTACTTGTAAGCGACGATCGGAGCGCTCGCTTCGCAGAAACCGTAGAAAAGGCAGTTGAAGACGTAAGTCGAATACATCGCGACCGAGAGAGCCGCGACGCCGTTGATGCCGAGCAGCTTTTGGAAGGCCGTATTAAAGAGAAAAAGCGTCGCAGCATGCGATAGGCTCGTCACCATTTCGGAGACGCCGCTCGAAGCCGCGTGCTTCACAGCAAGCCGCTCGGGCATCATGAGCCTAAGCAGAATGGGCGAGTCTTTTCTCGCAAAGAAGACTATTCCAGCAATCGCGCAGACCGCCCAGGAAAGCGCCGTGGCGAGCGAAGCTCCCACCATGCCCCAGCCGAAGGATCCCATGAAGAGAATGTCGAAGAGGACATTGACAATGCCTGAAGCCATCGATGCGGCGAGCCCAACCTTCGGAAAGCCTGCCGTCGTGAAGAAGGTCTGCACGGCAACGCTGATCAGGCAGAAAGGCATAGTCGACAAAGCAACATGCTGGTAGGCCAGTGCATAAGGAGCTTCTTCGGGACCGATCCCGAGGAAAATGAGAACCCACTTGAGAACAATCCAGCCCGCAAAGCCCAAAACGGCACCCAAAACAGCTTCGGAGATAAGAATTGAACTCAAGGCCCTGCTCGCGCCCTCTTTGTCTCCCGCCCCCAAGCGGCGGGCCACGACGGAACCGCCGCCAGCGGAAAGCATGATGCCGAAAGCCATCAGAACGGCCGACATCGGATAGACGAGATTGAGCGCCGCAAGCGCCTGCGTTCCGAGATAGCGCGCGATGAGCGCGCCGTCGGCAACAAGGTAGCTCATAATGAAGAGCGACATCAGCATTCGAGGCGCCGCAAATTT
>CAZUXQ010000360.1:0-1631 GCA_964624425.1 uncultured Sutterella sp. | reverse complement strand
AAGCTTCGTGAATTTGCAGGAAAAAATTTCCATGCCCGTTTCGGCATCGCGGGCAGAAGGAAGCCGAAGCCCGTCACGGCGACGCCTGCTCTTCCTGCCATCCGGCCCCCAATGCCGATCATTTTACGGCCAATCAATGGGCGAGCCAGCTGCCGGTTCGCGGGGGCCGCACGGGCCACACGCGCCGCGGCAGCAACGCGCTGATGTTCAAGTGGCTGCAAGAACACGCAAAGCCCATGAACTAACCGAGACTTTCAACTGCAGCTGCTTCACCGAATTCATTTGCATGCAGAGAACAATGTCCACGACTCGTCGAAATCTTCTGAATGCCGCCGGCGCTTTGGCCGGCGCATCCATTCTGCCTTCCGCTTCCGCGCTCGGCAAGGAAAATGCCGTGAAGAGCGCCGCCAAACAGGGCGTCCGCATTCTGAAGGGCGGCGTCGAAGTCGGCGCTCCGCTGCCAGGCTTCGCCGAATACGAACTCACCGCAACCTTCAATCCCGGCAAGAGCACGCTCACGGACGGCGTCGTCATGAATGCCTCTCACTGGGGCATCGGCAAAGTGCACGTCAAGGGCGGACGCATTCAGCGCATCGAGCCCTTCGAAAAGGATCTCTCGCCGTCGCTCCAGCTTCAGGGCGTCGCGCAGCAGCCATACAACCGCGCCCGAATCCGCTACCCGATGGTGCGCAAATCCTATCTGAAGAAGGGCTTCAAGGCGGGCGGCGAAGGCCGCGGCAGCGAGCCCTTCGTGCGCGTTTCTTGGAAAACTGCGGTGAAGCTCGTCGCCGACGAAATCAAGCGCGTTCGCGACAACTACGGCCCCACCGCCATCTACGGCGGTTCCTACGGCTGGATGTCGCCCGGCGCCGTCGGCAATGCCCGCAACCTTCTGGGCCGGGTTCTCAACCTGGCAGGCGGCTTCACGGGCGGCTTGGGCGATTACTCCACGGGCTACGCTCAGGTGATTCTGCCGTACGTGATCGGCTCGAACGGCGTCTACGAACAGGTGACAAGCTGGGAACTCATCTGTGAAAAAACCGAATTGATCGTCCTTTGGGGCGCTGATCCGCTCATTACGAACGACATCGACTGGGCGACGACCGTGCACGAAAATGCAGAAGGCTTCCGTGCCGCGAAGGCCAAGGGCATTCCGCTTGTCGCAATCAATCCTCTGAAGCCCGACACCGCCGAATTTTTCGAAAGCAGCGCCCGGTGGATCGCGCCGATTCCGAGCACCGACGTCGCGATGATGCTCGGCATGGCCTATGCGCTTGAAGCTTCCGGCAGAACCGACTCCGAATTCATCCGCAAGTACACGGTGGGCTTCAACAAGTTCCGCGCCTATCTTTTCGGCGAAGAAGACGGCGTGAAGAAGACGCCCGAATGGGCTGCCGCAATCTGCGGCGTGTCTGCCGATGCAATTCAGGCGCTGGCCTTCGAAATGAAAGAAAAGCGCACAATGATCATGGGAGGCTGGGGCATTCAGCGCGCGCAGCACGGCGAGCAGGTTCACTGGATGATGGTCGTTCTCTCCGCGATGCTCGGTCAGATTGGTCTTCCCGGCGGCGGCTTCGGCTCCCCGCCACCGCCTCGCGCGCCGCGGGGAGGCCGGCGGCGGGCGTGTAGCC
>CAZUXQ010000359.1:0-1631 GCA_964624425.1 uncultured Sutterella sp. | reverse complement strand
GACGCGGGCGACGCCAGCAACCATTGGCCTGCGGGCGTCATGAGCGACGCGGACTTGATGCTCCCCCTCCAGTCGAAGGTCGCGCGGTCGAAGCCTCCCGAAAGAGCAATCTTCCCTTCGACGGGACCGCCGTCGGCCGAAAGCGCGATCGCATGCGCGCGTTCGCGCCCGTTGGCATTGATCGTTATCGCATCGATCTTCTGCCCGGCCGCGTTGAGATTCTTTACCGAAAGATTGATCGTGCCGCCCAATTCGCCCGAAGAGAGCGCCGCAGCGATGCGCTCGATCTTCGCGTCCGTCGACTGCGCCTTTATGCGTATGCGGATGCGTTCCCGCAGCTGTGCGAGTTCTTCGGCCGTGAAGCCGCGTTCGCCCTGCTCGGCAGAGCCGCCGTCCTTGCGGCGGCGCTCGGCGTAATTCTTGATGTCGGCCGAGAAAGCGAGGCTGTCGAGGCTGAACCGGTTTTCGTAGCTCAGGCCGCTTACCTTAAGGTCGGCATTGATCTTCGGACGCGAGGCGCTGCCGCCGATCGACACATAACCCTTGGCAGTGCCCGAAAGTCCCGGGAGCGTATTTAGAAGCCCTGGAATATCGAGATTGGCCTTAAGGTCGATTTCGGCGATGCTTTCTGCATGTCCCTTGAGCGTGGCTTTGTTCCTGCCGAGCTGGAAAAGAAGATCCGGAATATTGAGGTTTTCATTGCTGTCGGCAGAAAGGCTCCCCTTGAGAATGATCGGCGCCTTCTGAATCGAACCTTCAACATCGAGAGTCGAGACGTTCGCGCTCCATTCATTCCGATCCTTGAAGAAGCCGTCCGTCGCAAGCTTCGCGCCGAGCACAAAAGGCACCTTCTGCTCAAAGACATCAAGCGCGATGCCGTCGACCGTCGCCTCGGCATTCCACGAATACCCGTCGGCCCAGCCGAAGATGCCTTCGAGCGCGAAGCGCCCGAAGGATGTCTTTGCTTCCAAAGCCGCAAGAGCGGCTTCAGTCAAACCGCCCGATGCGGCAAGAGTTAGGTCTGCGGAGGGCTTGTCGAAAGGCGCGCCGAATCCCATTGAAGGCATTTCGGCCTTGAGCCTCATCGACGATGCAAGAGCCCAGTTGTCGGCGCATCCCGCAAAGTCGAGGATCAGATCTTCGGCAAGGAAGCGGTCTGGAGCAGCAATTTCGAGAACGGCCGGCCGCAGGAGTTCGGCCTTGGCGTCCGCCTTCGTCTTCTTGTCCGTCTTCTTCTGCGCCTGCGCTTTCGTTCGCCGCTTTTCGGCCTCAGCCTTCGGCGGCGGCTCGGGCGCCGTCAGCATAGCGGCCGTCTCGACAAGCGGCCACTTGAGCGCCGGCACCAACAGATGAGCTTCGATGGGAAGACCCGCTTCGGCAGGCGCCGCCTTGACGCTCAAAGAGACGCGGATCTGCTGATCCCCGACCAGCTCGGGAAGCTTCACTTCGAAAGCGGGCGGCTGCGTCTCTTTCTGCGGCTTGTCGCCGGCCGCTTCGATGTCGATTTTTTCCTTCGGAGACTCGGGAAGCTTGAAGATCGTCTCTTCGGCGGCAAGCCGCGCGTCGACGTCTGCCGATACCGAAATCGGCCTCATCAAGGCGCCCGAGACGAACGCCGCCACTTTTGCGGG
>CAZUXQ010000358.1:0-1633 GCA_964624425.1 uncultured Sutterella sp. | reverse complement strand
GTTCAACTTCAGACAACATGTTATGGCCTTGACAAAAAGAGGTCGTTGTTGAAAGTTCAGTGCGGGGAGCGCCTCGGGCGCATCCCTGCATTCTGCCTGAGCGCGGCAAAATTTTTTTGCTTTTCGAGGCAGCTTGAGCCGTCGTCGGCGCGGCTGGAAGCAGCTGTTTCGCTCTCCGGGCAGATCCGCCTCAATTATGCGGGACAAGAGACGCCCGAGCATGGCCGTCATGATGATTTCCGCTTCGGCAGGCCGCTGCTTGTTGACGGGAGCTTCTCCGTACGGCAGTCAAGCAGAGCCGTCCGCAGAAATTGAGACGCTCTCCGGAATTCTCAGTCGTTGAATTTCGGACGGCTTTGCCGGGAATTTTCCAGCCTTCCTCATTCGCCTCCCTGTCGAGCCTTCTGCATGCAGCGTTTGTCCGACAAATGTTGCAATTCTGCAACAGCAGCCGAAAAATTTTCTTGTTCTTTGAAAGGACTGCGCCGCAGAGCTTTTCAATGAAAATTAGGGTTTGTCCCTATTGGGGGGGGGTAAAGGGTGCAAAGATCCCTCCGTCCCGAGCGGGGAGCGGCTCGCGCGAGGAAGCGCGGCAGATGCTCTCTCGGAACTGCCGGGACAAGGAGCCGGCATTCGGTTCCGATTCAAGAAAGGAAATTTGCACATGTTCAAAAAGACTCTCATTTCTCTGGCCGTTCTCGGCGCGGCTGCAGGCGCCGCCTGCGCCGCCGACGTCACGCTCTACGGCATCATCGATACGGGTTTGGAGTACAAGCACATCGATATGGACGGCCTGACGGACAACACCAACAGCTTCGGCATGAAGTCGGGTCAGAATTCGGGCTCGCGCTTCGGCTTCAAGGGCGTCGAAGACTTGGGCAACGGCCTCCAGGCGGGCTTCGTGCTCGAAAACGGCTTTGAGTCGGACACCGGCGAACTCGTCGATGGCGACCGTCTCTTCAACCGTGAAGCGTCGGTGTTCATTCAGGGCGGCTTTGGCAAGCTGTATTTCGGACGGCTCGGATCGCTGATCTACGGTGCCGGCTCGGTGAGCAAGATCGGCGCGCTTTCGGCCTTCGGCACGTCGTTCAGCGACGGCGTCGCGCAGGTTCAGAACGTGATGTCGCTCGGCGGCCGCCGCGACAACACGATCGTCTACGAAACCCCGAACTTCGCGGGCTTTGTGGTTCGCGCCCAGTATTCGATGGGCGAAGATGATTACGAGAACAAGCCCGGCACCGACCGCTACTATGCAGTCGCCGCAACCTACAATCAGGGTCCGGTCAATCTTTTCGCCGGCATTGACAGAATCAACTACGACAGCAGCGATGACGATGTCGACGACAGCCTGACGGTGACTTTCGGCGGCAACTATGATTTCGGCGCCGCAAAGATCTACGCAGGCTTCCAGTACTTCGATGAAGTCAAGCTCAGCACGTTCAGCAACCGCAGCAGCATATATACTAATCTCAATAGTGAACTCGCTGATTTCGTCAATGATCTTCCTGGCGTCGATGGTTTTTCTTTTAATTCCACGGCGACCAAGCTCGAGGGCTACGGTCTGATGGTGTCGGCTTCCGCGCCGATCGGCGGCGGCACGGGACTTCTCGGCGTGGCCTATATGGATGCGGAT
>CAZUXQ010000357.1:0-1643 GCA_964624425.1 uncultured Sutterella sp. | reverse complement strand
GCACGGTTTCGTTGGTTCGGACTTCCTGCGTGAACTGCTTGAGGCCCACATGCCCGTAAGCGATCTGAATGGCGAAGCAATAAGGCAGAGAGAACTTGGCCTCGTCTTCCGTGGCGGTTTTGAGTTCGGCCGTGAGGTCTACCGAGATTCGGTAGGTACGGATCTTGATCGATTCGACGGAGTCAATCGTGATGTCGGGATGGGCTTTCTGAAGCGCACGGAGTGCGTCGATAGGCGAATTGGTATGGCCGCAGGAGGCGTATTTCTTGAAGAAGGCTGTATTGGAGACTAAGTTTGCTTCAGACAAATTCTGCAGATTTTCGATCTTGCAGTCCGTCGACGTTGCGGCGGCGAAGCCCTTTTTGCCGAGGATGCCGGTCGGAGCGCCCGTGCAGCCGAGCTTTGCAAACATGGCCGCATCAATTCCGTTTTGGCAAGCTTCGGCGATATTCAGAGCTTTGGCATGGTAGCCGAAAGATTCGACCAGCCCGCCCGCCATTGTGGCGGCGATGCCGAGCGCGTTGTTGACTTCTTCTTCCTTCAGCTTCAGGAGCGAAGCGGCCGCAGCGGTTGCTGCGAACGTTCCCACCGTGCCCGTAGAGTGCCAGGTTTTGTAATGCGCTGGATTCACCGTACGACCGAGTCGCGTAAAGATTTCATAACCGAGGATGACGGCTTTCAGGAAATCGTCGCCCGTGCTGCCAAGCTTTTCGGCGAGAGCTACGGCGACAGGAAGTGTAACGCTGCCGGCGTGACCGATGGCGGTTCGGTGCCCATCGTCAAGCTCGCATACGTGACCGGCAATGCCATTTACAAAGGCGGCTGCACGCACTGGCACGGCTTCCTTCATGCCGATGGCTGTAGCGTCGGTCTTGCCGCCCACTTCAGCGAGCCACTTGCGTGCGATCTGCATTTGCGGATAGTCCGCACCTGCAATGGCGCAGCCAAGCCAGTCGAGAACGCGCAGACGCGCGTCGGCCTTGAATTTTTCGTCGATCTTCTTGAAGTCGCACGTTGCAATCAGGTGCGCAAGATTATATTGACAGACTTCCTGCATGAAAACCTCTTTAGTTGGAAAATCGGCCGATCGATCATTCTTTGGAGAAGGACGGAATCGGCCGAAATCATTTCTGTTCAACTTATGATGAGCTCGGCGCAAGCATTACATGAATATCGCGTACGTGAGAATGTAGTTCGTAATGATGCAGGCCGCGAGCGGAATGGCATTGCGCTTGATGATCTGGAAGGGCGAGACGCATGCCAAACCGGCGACTGCCACGATGGCGCCCGTCACGGGCGAGAGCGTTCGGCCGAAGCCGGTCATCGTCTGCAATGGCAGAAGCATGTCGGCGGAGTGAACGCCGAATTTTGAAGCGATGCCCGGAATAAGCGAAGCGAAGGAGAAAAAGGGCGCATTGCCGGAACCCATGAGGAAGGCCACGACGCCGATCACCAAGCTCATCACGAAGACCATGAAGCCGACGCCCAAGCCCATCGATTCGACGCCGGAGATCAAGGAGTCGACTGCACCGATGGCGATAAGGCCCTTGCCGAAGACTTCGCCCGCCACGATAAGGGCGACGACCACTGCGAACTGCTTGGCCATGCCTTCGAAGAAAGACTTCATGCTGCCGAGAACGTCA
>CAZUXQ010000356.1:0-1681 GCA_964624425.1 uncultured Sutterella sp. | reverse complement strand
TTTCTTGCTCATAAAAATGTCCCCAGAAAGTGTCTCGCTTTCTGGGGACAGTTCACGTCGAGGAGCTAGTTTTTTCGGCATATCCAATCGGCAAAAGTCTTTGAAAATTTGCAAGCGTCAGGAATCATCTGAACAAAAAAGCCGCCTGCCTGACTACTGCAATGGATGCTTGCCATTAATTGTTAAATCCGGCCGCCGGCCGCATGAACCGGATCTCATGCTGCGCATCCATCATGCTGCAGGCGTCTGCAGCATGAGCGATCCGCAGACGGAAGGCTTTCTGCTGGAGAACCGCACCGCAGGGAAATTCATCGGCCTCGGCAGCATCGACCGCACGCCGGACGAGAGTGCGGGCGAAGTGCTCGAAGGCATCGTCGAAATCGACGTTGCGGAAGCTCCCGGCATGCGAAAGATCTCCGACTTCATCAAGGTCCGTCTGAAAATCCGCTTCGACATCTCAGGCGACATTCAGATCGCGGCGCATGAAGGTCTTGAAGGCGGAAAGTCGGAATTGTGGGCGCCATCGTCCGCTCGGCCATACGGAAAATGGCGTCCTGCTTCTCGGAACGATGCACCCGCAGGATGCTTTTTTCATGCGCGCGGACAGCATCCGGCTGCAGAAACCCTTCATCGCGCCCGACATGATGAGAGAAGCGAGCCAATCATCGTTTCGAAAGCGAACCTGCAGCGGCGAAACACTTGACGGCCGGCTCGAGATGCCGCTTACAATGGCGGCGAAAATCGCCGCGACGATGACGCTCATCAGCAATGCGCGCCTCATGCCGACAGCTGGGTTCGGATGCGTCCTCACATTCGGAGGCGTCGGCAGCGTCTTGGATGAAGACGGCCGAACCAACATCGAGCGCGCGGACGATGATCGCCTCGTCTTCGCGCCGCTTCTGCCGCATCACGATCGATGTCGGAGCTCATCCGGAAGAAAGACCGGCCGCTTGCGCGGCCGAACCGAAAGCTTCTCGAAGCCGTCAAGCCTCGATGCCTGAGAGACTTCAGCTTCAGTCGATTCTTGTCGGCCGCTCCTTTTTTTCGTCGGCAGCGGCCAACGCTTCCTTGCCGCCCGACTCTTCGAAGAAGCCGTAGTGTTCGATGCGTGCGGCGCGCCGGTCGACAAGCGCTTCGCGCGGCAGACGCAGCAACGCGCGCAGTTCGTCGATCATCGCCTTCTTGAGCGTCACAGCCATGAGCTTCGGGTCTCGGTGCGCGCCGCCCAAGGGTTCGGAAATGACGCGGTCGACGAGGCCGAGTTTGGAAAGACGGTCGGCCGTTAGACCCAGCGCTTCGGCCGCGCGCGGCGCTTCCGAGGCGCTCTTCCACAGAATCGAAGCGCACCCTTCCGGAGAAATGACGGAATACGTTGCGTACTGCAGCATCATGACGACATCGGCGACGGCAATGCCCAAAGCGCCGCCCGAACCGCCCTCGCCGATCACGCAGCTCACAATCGGCACCCTGAGAGTCGCCATTTCGTAGAGGTTGCGGCCGATTGCTTCGGATTGGCCGCGTTCCTCGGCATCAATGCCGGGATAAGCACCCGGAGTGTCGACGAAGGTAACTACCGGCAGGTCGACCTTCTCGGCAAGCTTCGTGCGGCGCAGCGCCTAGCGGTAGGCCTCGGGGCGCGCCATGCCGAAATTGCGATCGGTGCGTTCGCGAAGCGTGCGGC
>CAZUXQ010000355.1:0-1683 GCA_964624425.1 uncultured Sutterella sp. | reverse complement strand
GGCTTCTCCTCAAAGGCAGGCTTCGCCGCAACAAGTAGATCCTGCACGACCGCAGACGACGCTGCGATGAGAAGCGAACTCACCGTCGACATGGTCGCGGCCAGCGGACCGATCAGCGTGACGCCTGCCGTCCAAGGCGTCATGTGCGCCGCGATGAGTCTCGGAATCAGATGATCCGTCGATGCGCCGTAGAGTGCGAGATCCGGGATGCCGCGAGCGAGAAAGCCGAGCGTCGTGAGTCCTATCATGAGAATCCCGCAGACGATCGTGCCGACGATCATCGCGAGATGGAGATCGGCCGTCGTGCGGCAGCTCATGCAGCGCACTGCCGACTGCGGAAGCCCCGCCGTGCCGAATCCAACCAAGAACCAGGCCGAAAGGAGAAGCGTCGCGGGAAGCGCGCCGCCTGCCGTGGGCGAAAGCATGGCGCTCTTCGCGAGTTCGGCCTCGGATTCTGCGCGCTGCGGCAGCCCTGCCTGAGCGGCCGCGCGCGCTGCGGCTTCGAAGCCGCCCGCCGCGTCGAGAATGCTCGCTCCCAGCATGAACATCCCGAGCACCATCAGCACCGCGCAGACCGCATCGGTCCAGGCCACGGCTCGATAACCCCCGAAGGACGTGTAGAGGACGACGAGAAGACCGAAAAGGATGAGGCCCCAATGGGCCTCGATGCCGGCCGCCTCTGCGAAGATCGCCGCGCCCCCTATGAATTGGCCGGTCATCATCGCCGTGAAGAAGACGAGAAGCGCAATGCCGCAAAGAAGCGCGAGCGTTCTGCTGCGGAAGCGCTTCTTGAGGAGTTCGACCACGGTGATGGCGCCGACCGCTCTCGACACGAGCGCCATGCGCTTGCCGAGAAGTCCGAAGATGAAGAACCCCGTGATGATCTGAGGCGCCGCGAAAGCCACCCAGCCGAGACCGAGCTGCCAGGCAATCCCCGGTCCGGAAACGAAGGAGCTCACCGACCCGTAGGTCGCGATGAGCGTCATGGCGAGGACGACGCCCTTGAGGCTTCGCCCGCCCAGGAAGTACTCGGATGCGAAGCCGCCGGAGCCGGCCGCGCGGGCTTCCCTTCGGGCCAATCGTTCGGCATAGAGAGCCGCGGCCGCAAGAAGTCCGAAAAAGACGAAAATCGGAATGAGGACGATGAAGTTCGTCATGCTGCGTCCTCCCCGTTCTTCTCATGCGCTTCGGCCGCCGCCTCGTCGGGGCGAAGATCGAAAGAGAAATGCCTGAAGACGCGCAAAACAAGCCAGATCACCGCCATGATCGACACGACGAGTCCGCCGACCACGGCCGTCCAGAACCACAGAGGGAGTCCCGCGGCAAGCGTCTCTGAATCGCGCAGCAGAAAAACCGCCGTCCAGAAGAAGATCGCGACGAAAGCCGCTGCGGCAAGCGTCGCAAGCGCTTCGCGGTCTGTCTGCCTCAGCGCCTCATCGTAGGAACGGATTCGCGAGTCATTGTCGTCGGCTTTCGAATGTTCGGACATGTTCTGAAGGCAAATGCGTGCATTGGATTCTCAGGCGTCTCTTCGCAGAATCTTCTCGGAAAAGCGCATGAGGCCTGCTTCGGGCTTTCGGGCCTTCCTGCTGAACCCGAAACTCAGATCCAGCTCTTTTCCTTGGCGCGGCGCACGATGCCGGCTTCGCGCATCGTTCGCATCAGCAGCACCAGATCCTCCCA
>CAZUXQ010000354.1:0-1693 GCA_964624425.1 uncultured Sutterella sp. | reverse complement strand
TTTCCCGGACTTATCGGAGATGCCGGCCGTAAACCAAAGAAGCGTTGAAAGTTCCTGGTCGGAAATGTTGCGGTCGGCATAGCTGCGAACGGAACGGCGGTTCTTCAGAAGCTGCCCGACAGCGCTGCCGAGAAGCTGCGGCGGCGGAAGCGAGATGGTTTTCATTGTTTTCCCCCAAAAAAAGATCCTGCCAAACAAATCGGCTGAGCCGGAATCGGATGCGGGCGACCGCGTTCGGTAAGGAAACGGTTCGAAATCCGGGCAGGACGGCGGGAAGTGTAGAACTTTTCGCGTTCTTGATCGACCATTTTCCAGAGCGATCTGCTTCGCGGCTTCAGCTCTTTAGAAAACCAACAAAATCAATCGTCTGGAAGAATGAAAACCAATGATTTGTCGACAAATTCCAAATAATGAAATAAACAGCATAAGATGATCTGCCTACTCATTTTGCGGCCTCATAAAGAAGCTCCGCAGCCTCGAAAAAGCATCCGATTTTTTGGTCTGCGCTCGTCAATAATGACCCGAGTCCCAAGTTGCTGGGTTAACAATACGACATTCCTTAAACGGTACACACGTTATGTCTCAAACAATTCTGCAAAGCGTTCCGGTCGGTCAAAAAGTCGGCATTGCCTTTTCGGGCGGCCTCGACACCAGCTGCGCGCTCCATTGGATGAAGGTCAAGGGGGCGCTCCCCTATGCTTACACGGCCAATCTTGGGCAGCCTGACGAGACTGACTACGAGGCAATTCCGCGCCGCGCCATGGAATACGGCGCCGAAAACGCTCGTCTGGTGGACTGCCGCGCGCAGCTGGTGAACGAAGGCATCGCCGCCATTCAGTCCGGCGCCTTCCACATTTCGACGGGCGGTCAGCTCTACTTCAACACGACCCCGATCGGCCGTGCCGTGACGGGCACGATGCTCGTCGCCGCCATGCGCGAAGACGGCGTCAACATTTGGGGCGACGGCTCGACTTACAAGGGCAACGACATCGAACGCTTCTACCGTTACGGACTTCTCGTCAATCCGGAGCTGAAGATCTACAAGCCTTGGCTTGACGTTCAGTTCATCAAGGAGCTCGGCGGCCGCGCCGAAATGTCCGCGTTCCTGCAGAAGGAAGGCTTCGAATACCGCATGAGCGCCGAAAAGGCTTATTCGACCGATTCCAATATGCTCGGCGCCACGCATGAAGCCAAGGATCTTGAGGAACTTGCCACGTCGATGAAGATCGTCGAACCAATCATGGGCGTGCCTTTCTGGCGCGACGACTGCAAGATTGAAAAGGAAGTCGTCAAGGTCGCCTTCAAGAACGGCGTTCCTGTCGCGATCAACGACAAGCAGTTCAGCGATCCGGTTGAAATGATGCTCGAAGCCAACCGCATCGGCGGCCGTCATGGTCTCGGCATGTGCGACCAGATCGAAAACCGCATCATCGAAGCCAAGAGCCGCGGCATCTATGAAGCCCCGGGCATGGCGCTTCTCTTCATAGCTTACGAACGCCTCGTGACGGGCATCCACAACGAAGATACGATCGAGCAGTACCGCACGAACGGCATTCGTCTCGGCCGCTACCTTTACCAGGGCCGCTGGTTTGACAGTCAGTCGATCATGCTGCGCGAAACGGCGATGCGCTGGGTTGCGAGCGCGATCACGGGCGAAGTGACGCCCGAATTGCGCCGCGGCAACGACTACACG
>CAZUXQ010000353.1:0-1696 GCA_964624425.1 uncultured Sutterella sp. | reverse complement strand
GGCGCAGACCGTTGGAAAGGATCTCCACCAGCTCTTCTTCATTGTTGGCAATGCCACCGCCGCTGCCGCCCAACGTATAGGCAGGCCGCAGAACGACCGGATAACCGATGGAATTGGTAAAGGCGATACCATCCTCCACATTGGTCACCACTTTGGAGGCCGCCACCGGTTCCCCGATTTTTTCCATGGTGTCCTTAAATTCCTGGCGGTCCTCCGCCTTCTTGATCGTAGCTGCCGTGGTTCCGATCAGGCGCACATTGTGTTTCTCCAGGAAGCCCCGCTCCACCAGCTCCATGGCCAGATTCAGGCCGGCCTGGCCGCCCAGCGTGGGCAGAATGCTGTCGGGCTGCTCCTTGAGAATCAGCTGCTCCACCACTTCGACCGTCAGAGGCTCGATGTATACCCGGTCCGCAATATCCTTGTCCGTCATGATTGTGGCGGGGTTGGAATTGACGAGAATTGTGCGGTAGCCCTCTTCGCGTAGAACGCGGCAGGCCTGCACGCCCGAATAGTCGAATTCGCACGCCTGACCTATGATGATCGGGCCGGCGCCGATAATGAGAATGGATTGGATGTCTGTACGCTTCGGCATGGTGTCTTTGGCTCAAATCGAATTCTTCGAATGCTCTTTCGGGTGCGCCTCTTAGTCGACGTTCTTCCGTTCGGCAAGGCACTTGGCGAACTTCTCGAAGAGCGCGTCGATGTCGTGCGGTCCCGGACTCGCTTCCGGATGTCCCTGAAAGCAGAAGGCCGGGGCATCGACGAGTTCGAATCCTTGGAGCGAACCGTCAAAGAGCGAGCGATGCGTCAGGCGGGCGTTTACCGGAAGCGTCGCGGCGTCGACCGCGAAGCCGTGGTTCTGGCTCGTGATGCGGACGCGCTTCGTGAGGCTGTTTTCCACCGGGTGGTTCGCCCCGTGGTGGCCGAACTTCATCTTGAGCGTTTTGGCTCCTACGGCCAGCCCCATGATCTGATGGCCGAGGCAAATGCCGAAGATCGGTACTTTGGCGGCAATTGCTTTTTTGGCGACTTCGATCGCGTACGTGCAGGGAGCAGGGTCGCCCGGGCCGTTCGAGAGGAAGATGCCGTCGGGCTCGCAGGCCATTGCTTCTTCGAAAGTCGTCTTCGCCGGAACAACCGTCACGCGGATGCCGCGGTCGGCGAGAAGGCGCAGGATGTTCGTCTTCACGCCGAAGTCGTAGGCGACGACGTGGTAGGGATGAGCTACGGGGCGACGGAAGCCGCCGGCCGTGACGGCGGTGGGCGCTTCCCAGCTGCCTTCGGTCCATTCGTAGGAAGCATCGCAGGAGACCGTCTGCGCGAGGTCGAGGCCAGCCATGGAACCCCAGCTTTGCGCGGCATCCTTGGCATTTTCGATGTCGGTGTCGGTCAGTTTGCCTGCTTCAAGCGCAATGATGGCGCCCGGCTGCGCGCCCATCGTTCTTAGGTGAACCGTAAGCGCACGGGTGTCGATGGCGGCAATTGCCTTGATGTTTGCTTTCTTGAGCGCCGTCGGGAGATCTTCTTCGGAACGCCAGTTCGAAGCCTTTTCGGCAAGCGATTTCACAATGAGGCCCGCGGCATGAATGGCGCTTGATTCCATGTCCTCATGATTGAAGCCGGTGTTGCCCACATGCGCTACGGTGAGCGTTACAAGCTGTCCTTCGTAGGACGGATCCGTGAGGATTTCCTGATA
>CAZUXQ010000352.1:0-1714 GCA_964624425.1 uncultured Sutterella sp. | reverse complement strand
GCGCGTGCTTCTTCGTGAAGCTCGTGGGCGGGCGGCCGCAGACGAGACGCGACGAACGCGGCGCCGCTTCGCGGAACGACGGAGTTGCCTGACGATCGAAATCTGGGCGGCAAAGACGACGAAAGGCCGGTTCTCTGCGGGAATCGGCCTTCCGCAATTCTTCGGATGCGCCGGGCGGCTACCAGATCGGGGAAATGCAATCGAGGCGGTCGGTGCAGACGGCATCGACGCCCCAGCTGAAGAGTTCGCGCACGACCTTCGGATCGTTGACGGTCCAGCAGAGCATCCAGTAGCCGAGGTCCTTCACTTCCTTGACGAGTTCGGGCGTCGTGCGCTTCCAGTTTGTGTGGAAGGAGACGCACTTGAGTTCGGCGAGGATTTCCCGCCAGTTCTCGGGCATTTCGTCGACAAGAAAGCCGCGCGGAATGTCGAGAGCCGTTTCCATGGCGCCGCGCAGCGCGTCGGCCTTGAAGGAGCTGAAGAGGGGGCAGGCCGGGTTGACGTTTTCCTGCTTATAGCCTTCGGGGCGGATCACGTCTGCGTAGAGCGCCTTCGTCATTTCGCCGACAACGCGGCCGGTTTCAAGTTCGTGGCCGCCGGCAGGCTTGATTTCGATATTCATCCATACGTTGTTCGCGCGGCAGAAGCGCACGGTCGGCTCGAAGGCGGCGGGCGGTTCGCCCGTGTAGCGGGGGCCATACCAGCGGCCCGCATCGAGCATGCGGATTTCGCTGAAGGTGAGTTCGGGGATCGAACGCTTGTCGTCGAGAATGGTGCGGCCGAATTCTTCGTCGTGCATCAGCACGGGAATCTTGTCCGACGACAGCATGGCATCCGTTTCGACGGCTCGGTAGCCGTAGCGGAGACCTTCTCGAAAGGCTGCGAGCGTATTTTCCGGAGCCATGGTGCCGCCGCCGCGGTGTGCGGCCACACGGGCGTAAGGCCATGGTGCTTTCGGCGTCATAATCACTCTCCTAAACTTGACGCATCAAAAATCTACGGCCGCTTATTTTGCGCGCGAGCCAAGCCGCCTGCAAGTCCCGAAATGCTCGGAATTCGAGGAAAAAGCGAATGCATTCGGAAAACGACGGCGGTCCGGCGCGCTTTGCAGAGCTTTCTCCGCAAAGAGCCGAGCCGACGCATCCATGAGTCATTGAGGCCGAGCCGCGGACAAAAATGCGGACGAAGCATGGCGGCGAAGAACAAAAACCGCTCGCCGGGATTCCCCTGCCTGCTCCCTTGTTGATTGATTCGGCTCTTTTCCTGCAAGTCGTTGCTTTAGAACCGCTGGCGCGCTGCGGCGACTGACGAACGCTGTCTGCACGGGAGAGGCAGTCTGCCGCACTCCCAATACCGAGAAGGGCGAACGGAGCCGCCCGAAAACACTCAGGCAGGCCTTGATTCTGAGAAGATGCGCTCGCCCGTCAACGGCGAAGATCGCGCTGCCGCTGGCCATTCAAAATGCCGATGGAAATCGCGCCTGATCGGCAATGAGGCCTTGAAGAAAGGAGCTTTTGCCGAAAAAACAAAAAAAGACCTCGCAGACGTTTTCCCGTCGTCTGCGAGGCTCAACCCTCAATTTTCTCAACCAAAAGTCAGGAGAAACACAGCGATGAATCTGTCTCTCATCAGTTTTCTTCACTGTAAGGCAACTATAACTTCGGACGAATTGAGAAGTATTTCACAATTGCGAAACATGTAACAGGCTGTGGCC
>CAZUXQ010000351.1:0-1726 GCA_964624425.1 uncultured Sutterella sp. | reverse complement strand
AACCGCTGACCTCTTGCATGCCATGCAAGCGCTCTCCCAGCTGAGCTAATCCCCCACAATTCGAGAGATCGAATTATGCAGAAGAAGCTCTGAAAGCGCAATAGAAGCGCCATTCATATTTACATTTTGAAGCATTTGAAGAAAAGAATCCTCAGCTTGATTCTTTTCAGCTTCGGCCGCAACGGCTGCTTAAACTTGCGCTAGATTTGTTGCTTCCGTCGAATCCGCATTTTGCGCATTTTGGACCGCCGAAGCATGCCGCAGCAGCAGAAGAATTCTCGCGTCGAGCGCCCCGAATCCGAAACGAAGGAATGCATCCGCATCCGGGGCGCTTCTCAAAACAATCTCAAGCATATCGACGTAGATTTTCCCATAGGCGACTTCACTGTCGTCACCGGGCTCTCAGGCTCCGGGAAGAGTTCGCTCGTCTTCGACACGCTTTACGCCGAAGGCCAGCGACGCTATGTTGAAACGTTCAGTCCCTATGCGCGTCAGTTCCTGGACCGCATGGACCGTCCGCATGCGGACGCGATCGAAGGCGTTCCGCCCGCGATCGCGATCGGCCAAAACGGCGTCATCCGCACCTCGC
Organism: uncultured Sutterella sp.; assembly: GCA_964624425.1. Lineage (GTDB taxonomy): Bacteria > Pseudomonadota > Gammaproteobacteria > Burkholderiales > Burkholderiaceae_F > Sutterella. Next base: position 1,137 of record CAZUXQ010000351.1, on the reverse strand, counting down.
GCTCTACTGTCGGGACAATGACGGAGCTCAACGACCACCTGAAGATTCTCTTCGCGCACCATGCGCGATCCTTCTGCCCGGACGACGGCACAGAAGTTGCTTCCTTCTCGCCGGACAGCATTTGGGCGGACGTCAAGAAGAAGCTTTCGGAAGAAGGTGCAGCCTACTCGCTTGAAAGCCGCCTCTTCGTCGCGTTCGCGCTTGAGGTGCCCGAAACGCTGCCTCTGGAAACGGCGGAAATGGGCCTCTCGGCGCAGGGCTTCACGAACATCATCGCACGCGAGCCGATCGTCAGGGGAAAAGACGGCGGCAAAGCTGCGGGCACGCGCCTCGTTGTCGCAGCCGACCGATTCAAGGCTTCCAGCGTTGCACGCGGCCGTGCGCTCGAAGCCGTCGAAACAGCGCTCGAAAAAGGCGGCGGCGAAATGCTTTTCTTCGTGCAGCAGGACGGCGACTACCATTTGCTAGGCACCTACCGCCGCGGACGAATCTGCCCGACCTGCGGACGCTCGTTCTCCGAAGCGGCCCCGAATCTCTTCAGCTTTAATTCCGCCGTGGGCGCCTGCAGCACGTGCCGCGGGTTCGGGCGAACGATCGAAAACGACCTTAATCTCATCGTCCCCGACAGAAGCAAAACTCTTCGGGAAAAGGCCGTGAAGCCTTTCTCGACAGCCGCTTTCGCGAGCGCTCAAGAAGAGCTTCTCGCGCACTGCGCCAAACACGGCATCGACATCGATACGCCCTACGAAGATCTTCCCGAAGAAGCGCAGCGCTTCATCGTCGAAGGCGACCCGAAGTGGACGGGCGACTGGATGCGCGAGTGGTACGGCATCAAGCGCTTCTTCGAATGGCTGGAAACGAAGGCTTACAAAATGCACGTACGCGTGCTGCTTTCGCGCTATCGCTCTTATGCGCCGTGCGCCGATTGCGGCGGCGCACACTTGAAGCCTCTTTCGCTCGTCTGGCGCTACGGCTCAAGCAGCATGCGCAAAGCATCGGCTGATCGCCTCGGCAAAGACGCGCCTTCGTTCAAGCCCGTAGGCGCCAAGATCGACGACGAACGCTACGCAAAGCTCCCGGGCTTCAACTTCCATGAGCTCATGCTCATGCCCATCAGCGAACTCGAGCTCTTCTTCG
>CAZUXQ010000350.1:0-1763 GCA_964624425.1 uncultured Sutterella sp. | reverse complement strand
GCCCCTCGATGTCTGCGGGCCGGCGCCTGAAGCGTTCGATCCGAATTGGTTCAGAGCGCGGACTCGGCGCGCGGACGGCGTCTCGATTCCGGATGTCGGGTTCGAGCCGGAACCCTCGCTCTTTGACGGACTTTTGGAAGAGCCTGCCGCAGCGGCCGCATCCGCCGAATCAAAGGCCGCGGAGCCGAAGCGCGCGAAGACGCCGAAGCGCAGGATCGCCGGCGCGCGGGAGCTCGACGAGCTTCGCGCGCGCGTGCGCGACGATGGTCTTGTCGTTGAGGCCGACCGCGACGGCGACGACGAAGCGCGCAGACGAATCGCCGCGGCGAAGCGGAGCCTCAAGACCGAAACGGCTGGCGGCGCCGAGAAAAAGCCCAAAGAGAAGCAGACCCTCATGCAGCGGGCTGTAGCGATGCTTTCGCGTCGGGAATATTCGCGCCTCGAACTGAAGCGAAGGCTCATGAGAAAGCTCGAAGACGGGGAAATGCCCGACGACGCGGTGGCCGTGATCGAAAGGCTCGAATCGCTCGGCTACCTTTCCGACGGCCGCTACGCCGGCATCAAGGCGAGGTCGGCCGCGGCGCGCATGGGCGACGCGAAGATTCTCTGCGAGCTCAAGCGGCGCGGCGTCGATGATGCGACGGCGCGCGAGGCGGTCGCGCAGCTCAAGGAGCCGGAAGAGATCCGTGCGTACAAGATCTGGCTGCGCCGATACGATGAGCTTCCGGCCAACTGGAAGGAGCGCGAAAAGCAGATGCGCTACCTCGCATATCGAGGCTTCGGCATGTCGTCCATTCGAAAAGTGCTTCGAGGCGAAGTCGAGCTTCCCGACGGTGAAGACGGCCGCTGAACTTCTCCTGTCTGCCAAGAAAAGGACGGCCCGGTACGGACCGCCCTTTTCGACGGGAGGCTTCGAAGGATGGAGCCTTATTGGGCTTCGGTCGGCTTTTCGCCGTCCGCTTGAATTCTCGCTTCGTGCTCGCGGCGCTTTTTCTGCGCGATCAGGTGGCCGGCAATGATGACGGCGGCGGCGCCGATCACGCTGGCCGGATAGTGAGCCATGAAGCTCAGTTCGGGCCAATGGGTCGAGACATAGCCGTCCGAAACCATCATGCCGCCAGCGATCCAGCCGAGAAGACCGCCGCCGAAATAGATGATGATCGGGAAGCGGTCGAGAAGCTTCAGAACGATCTGGCTGCCGCAGACGATGAACGGCACCGAAACGAGGAGGCCGAAGATGATGAGAAGCGTTTGATGGGCTTCGTGAGCCTGCTGGGCTGCGCCTGCGATGGCGATTACGTTGTCGAACGACATCACGAGGTCGGCGACGATGATCGTCTTGATGGCGCCCAAGAGCTTTCTGCTGCCTTCGATGTTTTCGTGCGCGTCGTATTCCGGAATCAGAAGCTTGATGCCGATCCAGAGCAACAGCAGGCTGCCGACAACCTTGAGGAACGGAAGCGTCAGCATCATGACGGCAAAAGTGATCAGGACGACGCGGAGCGCGATGGCGCCGGCCGTTCCCCAGAAAATGCCTTTGAATCTCTGATTGCGCGGCAGGTTGCGGCAGGCCATGGCGATGACGACGGCATTGTCGCCGCCAAGCAGAATGTCGATCATGATGATTTGGCCGACTGCCGCCCAATGCAGGTTGACCAAAAGATCCCACAGATATTCCAAGGCGTCCTCCGTACGAAAATTCCGAGGTGGTCGTTGTTGTCGAAGCGATTGGTTATTGTAGCGGTAGCCGCTTCGAAATCGGA
>CAZUXQ010000349.1:0-1769 GCA_964624425.1 uncultured Sutterella sp. | reverse complement strand
GGTTTGCATACTTTTCGTTTGAATTGAGGTCTTGCATCCTTAGCGAGAGCGGCAGCATCTCGAGGAAGACGCGGCCGGCCGAGGTCGGGAAGATCTCGGCGTCGAAAGCTTTGCTTCCGACTGCGATGCGGATGCGGACGTTTTGTTCGTTATTTTTCGAAGACATAATCAATTCCATCGGCAGGCTTCTCCGCTCGAGCGAATCTGAGCGAAAGGCATGTCGGCCATGCGGCGTTCCGCTGCGGCAAGTTCTTTGATGACCGTTCCAAGCGTCTCGACGGCTTCCTCCCTTGTGATGCACGCTACAGACGGAGTCGTCGACCGCCTAGTGCATCTGCAGCGTTGCTGTGCGAAATGCAGAGACCGCCGGCGTTCTTTTGAATTTTGTCATCAATGCCGCAGCGCGCGTATCCGAAGGCATGGCCGCGAACTGTTCGCGCAGCAATGCCTGGATTGTCAGAAGGCGCATAGCGTTTCAAGCATCCTATTGAAGAAGCTTATATATGTCAAATACTTCCTAAACCGACAATTGCATGCTTATGAAGCATAATAAGGACGGCCGTTTTAATTCAATGAATTTTCTTCGCGAAAAGAGCGATTAAAGCCTGCGAATGAGGAGAATCGAAGCGGGCGGACAAGTGCGGAAATGAGCGCCGGCGCGCCTCGGCAATGAGATTCATTGATGAAAGCCGCAAAGAAAGCTTCTCGTTCAAGCGAAGCAATGCTCAATGACTGCGCTCGAAAGGCTACAATCTCGACGGATGATCATTTGCCCGCCCGCTATGGGCGGAGAAATCGAGGTTAAAAATGGTACAGGCTCGTTACGTCTTTCCTTTCAGCCAGCTTCGCATGACCGATGTGGACCGTGTGGGCGGCAAGAATGCTTCTCTCGGCGAACTCCTGAGTCAGCTGACGGCAGCGGGCATCCGAGTGCCGGACGGCTTCGCCACTACAGCTGAGGCCTTCCGCCTCTTTCTGAAGGAAGGCGGCTTGGAGGAAAAAATCCATGAACGTCTCGCCAATCTGGACGTTGAAGATGTGAAGGCCCTCGCGGCTGCAGGCGCAGAAATCCGCGGCTGGATTGAAGAAGCGCCGTTTCCTGAAGCGCTTGAACGCGAAATCCGCGAATTCTACGAATGGCTTAAAGACGGCCAGCAGGAAATTTCCGTTGCCGTCCGTTCGTCGGCCACGGCCGAAGACCTGCCGGACGCTTCGTTCGCCGGCCAGCAGGAAACCGTTTTGAACGTTGTCGGCATCGACGCCGTTCTCGCCCGCATGAGAGAAGTGTTCGCGTCGCTCTACAATGACCGCGCCATTTCTTATCGAGTTCACAAAGGCTTCACGCACGACGAAGTCGCACTGTCTGCAGGCGTGCAGCGCATGTGCCGCTCCGACAAGGGGGCCGCCGGCGTGATGTTCACGCTTGATACGGAATCGGGCTTCGACCAGGTGGTCTTCATCACCGCGTCCTACGGCCTCGGCGAAACTGTCGTGCAAGGCGCCGTGAACCCGGACGAATTCTATGTCTTCAAGCCGACGCTTGATGCGGGCAAGTTTCCGATTGTCCGCAAGTCCTTGGGCTCCAAGCTCATCAAGATGGAATTCGAAACCGACCGCTCGACGGGCCGCACCGTCCGCACGGTTGATGTTCCCGCCGAAGAACGCCGTCAGTTTGCCATCACGGACGACGACGTGATCGAACTTGCCAAGTTCGCCCGCATCATCGAAAAGCACTACGGTCGTCCGATGGACATCGAATGGGGCAAGGA
>CAZUXQ010000348.1:0-1773 GCA_964624425.1 uncultured Sutterella sp. | reverse complement strand
CTACCCATGATGGACATGTCCATTGTCATCGAAAAATCGGTAGTTGAGGTTGCATCGAGATCGTCGTAATTGAACTCGTAGCCCGCGATCAGATAGTGTTTTTTGCCGAGTTGCCAGTCGGATTGAACGGAAAAGCCGTACTGATCGAGAGTGTTGTCGGCCCAGTTGTCCATGTTCATGTCCATCGTATACGGCACCTCCATCGAACCCATTGATATCGAGCCGCTTCCGCTTCCAACAACATGATTGAGCATGTTCTTGTCGTTCTTCTGGTAGAACGCGTCGAAGCGCAGGCGGGCGAGGTGTTCGCTCAGGTTTTTCATTTCGGCGAAAACACCGAGTTTGGTGCGCTTCCATTTCGGAACATCGACGTAAAAGCCCGGTGTCGTGTAACTCCCCGACATGAACTCGAGGTCGAAGTGGTCGAGCGTGAAGCCGACAGACGTGTCCGGACTGAAGTCATAGGCAACAAAGAGGTTGGCGCCCAACGAACTGAAGTTCGTATTCTCCATTTTTCCCTTCGGTGTATCGAGGTCGTCGCCCTTTTCGTGAGCAATGCCCAGGCGGTAGCGCCAGCCTTCGTAGCTGCCGAAAATCGATGCCGAGGCGCTCGTGCCGCTGTTCGACGTATTCATGCCGAAGGAAGCTTCAGCGCCGAACGGCTTGTCGCCGCCCTTTTTCGTGATGATGTTGATGGTGCCGCCGATGGCATCCGACCCGTAAAGCACTGAGGCCGGACCCTTGATGACTTCGATGCGCTCAACCATCGACGGGTCGATCAGCATCGGCGACCCGGACATGGATTTCTGTTCGGAAATCTTCTGACCGTCGATCATGACAAGCGTGCGGAAGGCGTCTTCGCCGCGAATCATTGCGCGCTTTATGCCCTGACCGCCGTCGTTGTTGATGCGAACCCCAGGAATCATTTCGAGAAGAGCGCCGATTGACTGAGCGCCCGATTGCTTGATGTCTTCGGCGGTGATCACCGAGACCGACATCGGAACATCCAGAAGTTCCTGTTCAACGCGGCTCGCCGTCACCTTCACTTCGTCTGTGGTCGCGAAGCTGTCGGCGTCTTCGGCATTGGCGGCTGCGCTCATGCAGAGAAGGGCGGCCGAAACGGCCGCGCTCACTTGGAGCTTGCGGAATTTCATGTTGACTCCCTCAAAATTTAAGGCTGCGCTGCAAACGGCTGGGTGGGTGCGGAGCTTTGCCGCTGCGCCTCTCCTGCAGTCGCCGCCTCTCTTTGTCGTCCCTGTTCGTCAGGGTTGTTGCAGAAATCGAATGTCGGCCGGCCGTCTTATCGTCCGCGGCTTTCGAGCCGATGCTTCAATAGGTCGACGAGCAGCTGCGCCATCGTGACGTGCCAGAACTGTCCGGCCGTCGTCTGCACGAGCCATTCGCCGCAGCGCGTGAGGAGACCGGCCTCTTGCCACTGATCCGTGACGTCCTTGGCGAGTTCGTCGAGCGCAACGCCGTATTCGCGGCCGATGGCGGCGAGGTTCGCGGCGCCCGATTCCATTTCGGAGCTCACCGTGCGCAGGAGCTTCCAGTTGGCGCCCGGGCGCGTGAGCGCCCAAACCGGCTTCCGGCCTTCGTCGATGAGGCGGTTCCAGTCGTCGAGCTTTCGCTCCATCATGAAGCTGCGGCCGTTCAGGCGGCCTCCCGCGCCGCAGCCGAATGCGAGACAGTCGCAGCCGCTCTTGCCGAGTGCGTTGTAGATGTTGCGCTCGCGCGTGGTGCGACCCCAGTGGTTGTTCGAGAGGCGGCGCC
>CAZUXQ010000347.1:1011-1784 GCA_964624425.1 uncultured Sutterella sp. | reverse complement strand
CCATCGCGACGTTGCCGCAACCGATCACTACGACGTCGCCCTCAAGCGTCTTCAAGCCGTCGAGCGTCTCATTGCGCTCAATGTCGAGAAGAAAGTCGAGGCCCTTTACATAGCCCTTCGGCATCACGTCGCACTTTTCTTCGCAGGGGAGGCCTAGATACTGGCCGAGGCCGCAGCCTACGCCCAAAAAGATCGCGCGGTAGCCTTCGGCAAAAAGCGAATCGATCGTGAAGTCGCGGCCGAATTTTTTGCCGAAGTGATATGTGCCGCCCAAGCGGGCGATTGTGTTCGTCTCGGATTCGAGAAGGTTGTTCGGCAGTCGATAGGCAGGGATGCCCAAGCGAGCCATGCCGCCTGCCTGCGCTTCCATTTCGAAGATGTCGACCTGATGTCCGATTTTGAGAAGATGATAGGCGCAGTTGATGCCAGCGGGGCCTGCGCCGATCACGGCGACGCGCTTTGAGACGGGAGTCGTCTTGGGCTTTTCTTCGTCGATGAAGAGCTCCTCGATGGATGCGCCTGCATGGTCGGCGGCGTAGCGCTTCAGGTCTTTGATTGCGACAGGACCATCGACGCAGTTTCGCATGCAGGACTTTTCGCAGGGACGCACGCAGACGCGGCCGCAGGATCCCACGAGCGGATAATGCTTTAGAAGCGTTGCCGCGGCGAGCTCGGGATGGCCGTCGCGGATGTAGTCGATGTAGCGCGGAATGTTGACGTGTGCGGGACAAGCTTCGATGCAGGGTGCGGTCGCTACGGAATAGAAGTCGCGG
>CAZUXQ010000347.1:0-1001 GCA_964624425.1 uncultured Sutterella sp. | reverse complement strand
TCGTCTCGGGCATCTGCGGCGCGTTCCTGAGCAGCGGCTCGTAGTATTTGGTCGCGCCGATCAGGGGTTCGGGCGTCGTGAGGCCGATGCCGCAGAGGCTCGTTTCCTTCATCATCCGGGCGACCTCGAGGAGGTGAGGCCAGTCGACGTCGGCCCCCCTGCCGGCCGCTGCTCTTTCGAGCGCTTTGCGGATGAGAACCGTCCCCATTCGGCAGGGCGTGCAGCGTCCGCAGGAAAGAGACTCAGCCTTCGCGTAGTAGGAAAGGAGCATTTCAGCGAGCGTGACGCGCGTGTCGAATATGAGAAAGCCTCGCGGTCCGATGAAGCCAGCGACGGCGTTGCCGGCGTTGAAGCTCTGGAGCTCGGAGAGCTGCAGGCCTTCGGGACTTATGGGCTTGATGCTGCGGCGGTTGTCGTAATTTTTGCCGTCCCAGCACCCGTAAATCAATTCATCCATGGCACGGAATCCTGTGGGACTTTGCTTCGGAGCTGCGCGCACAAAAAGAGCGCCTGCGAGAAGCGCTCTTCAGCGGGGCATGCGGCTGCGGCTCAAGCAAAGAGGAGAGAGGTCTTTATGCTCAATTGCGTGGGAGCGAATTTTACTCGGGCGCAAGGTGAAAATCGTGCGAATTCTTGCGCATTCCCGCTAGTCCGCTTTGATTGATTTTCGGGCGCACCGCAAGGAATCCCTTCTTAGGCTCCGTCAATCTTCGGGCGGCGCTGATCGACGGCGGAAAATCCGATCTCACAACTTCATTCCTATGAGTTCGATAATTTCAGGCATTCTCGACGAGATGCGTTTCTGCGCGGCGAAGATTTGGCTTTCGTTGCGTTTTCCAAGACATTTCGGTCGCCCTCAATTTGTAAAATAAGCTTCTAGTCGAAAATCGCCGAATGCACTTGAAGTGCGGCGAAAAAATACGACGCAGGAACGCTGAAGAACAACACAGAGGCGCACCGACACAGCACGAAGGAGCCTGACATGCGCATCCGCTTCACCC
>CAZUXQ010000346.1:0-1805 GCA_964624425.1 uncultured Sutterella sp. | reverse complement strand
TGACAATCGCCTAGCTTCTTGTTGATCAACATGCCTATTGGGTCGCCGCAAGTTTTTTCACTCTCAGAATTGCTCTTCTTAAGCCTCGAGAAAATCCTGAGCGCGACAATGAAGTTGCCCCTCCAGAACTTCACAATTTTCCCGACGAGGAGACTCAACGTGAGAAAGACCGTTATTGCCGCTGCCGCGACGCTCGGCATTCTTTCTGCCGCGACCATTCAGGCGGCCGATAATTAGAAGAATACATCGCTTGTCAAGGCGCTCGAGACTTGTTCTGCCGATTTCTTCAAGGCCGTTGCTCAGAACAAAAACATCCCTGAGAAATACAAGGTTCGAGATGGAGACTTGGCCTACTTCAAGGTTGAAAAGCAGCCTTTGGAAGTCGTGAAGTTCGACAAGCCGTTTAAAGAGGACGGGCTTGCGATCGCCTGCTATATTCTGAACGATGAAATCATCCGCTACTTCGGCGTCCCTGACATGCATTCTCACTTCTGGGGGCTTCTTGTGATGGATGATTGGAAGGCCGTTGTTGACTCCATCAAGCTCGATTGGGAGGCCGTGGACGTGAACCATCGTTCTGCTCATGCTCTTCGCCAAACGCGCATGAACGATGATCCTGGCAGTACTTGGAAGGCATATGTGCGTCCGTCGAATTACGAATTTCCGGAATTCGGCCGGATTGAAAGAGCCTTCCATGTGGCGCTGTTCAACGACATGACGATCATCTTCTGCTCCATGCACTCTGCCGGCGCACCTGAGGAAGCAATTCTCCGCGAAGTCCACCCGGATCTCCTGTTCGGAGAAAAGCAGGTTCCGATTCGCGAAGAAGCGACGGAAGGCATCGACAAAGACGGCAATCCCATTAAGAAGGAAGGCGATGCCGATGCGGAAGCGAAAATGCCTGAAGGGCGCCCGACAACGGGTGCGTTGCCTGCCGGACATCCCGACATTTCTGGCGGCGCCAAGAAATAGTCGGCAACATTGCTTGTCAGCCAGCAAAAGCGTCCGGCTGAATTAAAGAGTCGTCCAAGTCTGAAATTGGCGGCCTTTTCTCTTGGTTTCTGCCGGGGCTGACGCACAAGCATCCCTGAAAATCCGCTGAATTTCGAACCGGCATTTTGAAATTCCAGCGGATTCTTCCTCTTTGCACGCGTGACGCTCGCGATGCCTGCGCATGCCGCGAAGTGGACGCGAAGCGGCGTTTCCATGCCCCGTTCGGCAAGCGGCTTGTCCGCGGAATCCGGCGTTGCCGCGGCCGATGCGCTGCCGGGAGGCTTGCCGGACAGCTTGGAGATTCTGATCCAACGTTCTCCTTAATGGTGAGGCGCATGCTCAAGAATCCGTCGCCCTGGATTTCGAGAGCGGCTTCGCCTGACGCCGCAAGAGTCTCGCTGATCTCTTTGTCGAAGACGGGTCGAGTGCGAATCGACAAGCTTCTTTCCCCGCATTTCGAGCGCGTTGCCGAGCGGCTCCGCTTGCGGCCGAGGACTGCGGGATGCCGGCGGCGCAGCTTGAAGAGCTGGTCGGCCGACGACATGAAGGCGGCCGTCAAGAAGCGGCGCTGCATTGCTCGCGTCGCGATTGCTTTTGCTGCGGCAATTTTGCTTGCGGCAGCGATGATTTCCTTGGGAAATCGCAATGATGCGATATCAAAGGCCGAGAGCCTCAAGGCGGGCATCCTTGCCGCGCATCAAGCAAAGGCGGTTTTTCAGAACGCAGGCGGTCGAATTGCGGAGAAAACGCTTGTCGAAAGCACTCGAGCACGGCTCGGGAACGTGCTGATGCGTCTTGTCGGCGCCGGCGCG
>CAZUXQ010000345.1:0-1814 GCA_964624425.1 uncultured Sutterella sp. | reverse complement strand
GGCCGACGGCAGGGAAGCATTTGAAGGCGGTTCGCGGCAAACCGCAGGATCCCTGCCTGAAACGGTTCAAAATGATGCCTGCGGACTTCTCGGCGAAGAGCGCCGTCTCCTTGCCGCGCTTCTCAACCGCGAAGGCTCCGACGCCGTGCGCGATGCGCTCGGGCGCTTGAAGCTCACGACGGCGCGCGCCGTCGACAGCATCAACGAAAAGCTTCTCGCCCAAGTGGGCGACGCGGTGCTCGAAGCGGCGGACGGACTGCCCGTTCTCATCGAAGACTACGAAGAAGACGTCCGCGAGCTTCTGGCCAATCAAAAATAAAGCGCAAACTCACGAGTTCAATCGCAGCCATGCCGACCATGACGTTCAAAACGCCCAAGCGAATTGCCAAAACGATCCTCAACGCCTTGAACGGCGGCGTTGTTCCGCGCATCGGCCTGCCCTACATCACCGTCGGGCGCAAAGCCGAAATCGAAGCGCTTTTGGCGGACGTCGACATCATTGAGGAAGGCGGCGCGAGCTTTCGCTTCATTGCCGGGAAGTACGGCAGCGGCAAGAGCTTCCTGCTGCAGACGATCCGCAACTACGCAATGGACAAAGGCTTCGTCGTCGCCGACGTCGACCTCTCGCCCGAGCGGCGCCTGCAGGGCACGAAAGGCCAAGGACTTGCAACCTACAAGGAACTCATGCAGAACCTCGCGACGAAGACGATGCCCGAAGGCGGAGCGCTTTCCCTTATTCTCGACCGCTGGGTCGAAAGCATCCGCGCCGAAGCGGCAAGCGGAATCGAACCCTCGGATCCCCCCGCCTTCAAAGGCAGACTCGAAGCCGAAGTTTTCGAAGCCGCGTCGCCGCTCGCCGAAGTCGTGCACGGGCACGACTTCGCAAAGGCGCTCGCGATCTACGCCGAAGCGCTCGCGAAAGCAGGCGCCGAATTCGATGCATCCGAGGAAGCTCGGCGCGAAGCCGAAGACGCCAGAGGACAAGTCCTGAAATGGTTCCGAGGCGAATTCGCGACGCGCGCCGAAGCCAAAGCCGCGCTCGGCGTCGACGCGATCGTCTCCGACGACACCTGGTACGACTTCATCAAGGTTTTTGCGCTCTTCCTGCGCCGTGCAGGCTACAAGGGGCTCCTTGTCCTGATCGACGAACTTGTGAATCTCTGCAAGATTCCGAACAGCATTTCGCGGCAGTACAACTACGAGAAGATTCTCACGATGTACAACGACGCGCTGCAGGGAAAGGCGCGCTACCTGGGCATCATCATGAGCGGAACGCCTCAGAGCATCGAAGACCGCCGCCGCGGCGTCTTCAGCTATGAGGCGCTTCGCTCGCGCCTCGAATCCGGTCGCTTCTCCTCGGCCGAATTCTCCGACTTCCTCTCGCCCGTCATCCGCCTGAAGCCGCTGACGGCGGAAGAGCTTCTCGTCTTGATCGAGAAGCTCGCCGTCATGCATGCGGAACTCTACGGCGCCGAAAAGCCGCTGTCGGTCGAGAACCTCGCGCAGTTTCTCAAGATCGAATACGGCCGCGTCGGCGCCGAGTCGCTCATCACGCCGCGCGAGATCATCCGCGACTTCATCGAGACGCTGAACCTCCTCTGCCAGCACAAAGACCTCACCTTTGAAGCGCTTATGAACTCGGTCGGCCACGCCGCCGAACCGTCCGGAGCCGACAGGAAGACCGAAGACGAACGGCTCTTTGCCGAATTCACGCTCTGATTTCAATCCTCGAGAACAAGCCGTGGACATCTTCAGCCGCTTTGCGCCCTTCATTCAAGACTTCATCTACCGAAACCGCTGGACGACCCTTCGAA
>CAZUXQ010000344.1:0-1844 GCA_964624425.1 uncultured Sutterella sp. | reverse complement strand
ATGCATGCGATGATCGCGAAACAGATTCCGAACAAGGCTGACGCATGAACAGCAGCGTCAGAGACCGTTCCAAAATGTCAGGCGACGCAGGTCGTCGATCGCAAGCTCAATATCCGGAGCAGCCAGCCTGCGGTACGCAGGCTTGGACAGCACTGCTGCCTCAAAGCCTGAATCCTGCTCTCGTGCCTGAGGGCCGTCTATCGATGAGGCATTGGCGATCTGCACGGCGGGTGGTGCGCAAGGGGCAGGGGAATGACCTCCGCCCCTATCCGATTGTTGACGCTGCAATGGCGAAAAACGCAGAGGACCAAAAGATAATCAAAAATCCGAATCTGCCTTGAGCCGCAAGCGTTTGCGCTTCCATCTCAAGCAAACAATCGTCCCCGTTTCGCAAGTTCTTGACTCGCATTCGTCTTAAGATGAATGTCGTCCGCTGTCGAACGGCAATTCCCCGAGGGTCTCCCGCCGACGCGGATTCCAGCCAAAACAGAAGAGCGCGCCAAGGATGCACGCTAAAGGAAAAAGAAAATGATCTACTTCGCTTCGGACTACCAGGAAGGCTGCCTGCCTGAGATCCTCGAGCGCTTTGCCGAAACCAACATGGTGCAGACGCCGGGCTACGGGGACGACCCTTATACCGAAAACGCCCGCCGCCTCATATGCAAAGCCTGCGGCGCGCCGGACGCACGCGTTTTTCTCTTTGCGGGCGGCACGCAGACGAATTCGATCGTCATCCACGGAATTCTGAAGAGCTACGAAGGCGTGCTCTCTGCGGACACGGGGCACGTGACGGGTCATGAAGCAGGAGCCGTCGAAGCGAAGGGCCACAAAGTGCTCACGCTCCCGCAGACAGACGGCAAGATAACAGCCGAAGCGATCGACCGCTGGATGGATGCGTTCAATTCGGACGACAGCAAAGACCACATCGTGCAGCCCGGGATGGTCTACATCTCGCAGCCGACCGAATTCGGCACGCTTTACAGCCTCGCCGAACTTGAAGCGATCACCGCTTCCTGCCGCCGCTACGGACTCCCGCTCTTTGTCGACGGCGCGCGTCTTGCGTATGCGCTCGGCTCGGACGCGAACGACGTTGTGCTCGAAGACCTCGCGCGCTTGACTGACGCCTTCTACATTGGCGGCACCAAGTGCGGCGCTTTGACGGGCGAAGCCGTCGTCATAACCAATCCCGACATCTGCCCGCGCTTCTTTACAACGATGAAGCAGCAGGGCGCCGTCTTCGCCAAGGGCCGCATTGTGGGCGTCGCCTTCGAAGTTCTCATGGACGAAGGCCGCTACGAAGCGATCGGCCGTCACGGCGTCAAGCAGGCGCAGCGGATTCAGGATGCCTTCCGCGAGAAGGGCTTCAAGCTCTACGTGGAAAGCCCGACGAACCAAATCTTCGTGATCCTTCCAGAAGACGTGAAGAAAAAGCTTGCTCGCGACTTCTGCGCATCCAATATCATGCGCCTCGAATCAGGCGAATGGGTCGTGCGCTACTGCGGTTCCTGGGCGACAAAGCCCGAAAACGTCGACCGGCTCATTGAAGCCGTAAAGGCTCTCTGACAAAGCACGGCAGGGCGGGACGCCTCAAGCGGAGAAAAATCGCAGGCGCCCCGCAAATCGATTGACTCGTCCGACGCCGCAGGCCGGAAATCTCATGAAACCGTCAACCGTTGCCCTCTCAACCATGTCGCTCAAAAAGAAGCCGGTGAAGCAAGTCCGAACTCGAGCGGCTTTTAGCTTAGGGTTCACTTTCTTTCATAGACTTCGCAGCAACACGCATGCTGTACACGGCGGCACCAATTCGAGGTTTTCTTCGATGTCAATGCTCTCACTCTCCAAAA
>CAZUXQ010000343.1:0-1844 GCA_964624425.1 uncultured Sutterella sp. | reverse complement strand
GCGCATTTCCGGCCCGAGAACCGGATCGACGCCCTGGAACTTCGCAAACGGGAAAACGGCTTCCTTCACGGAGAAGTGCTTCGGCGCGGCTTCGAGCATTTCGGGGGTGAGGCCCTGATCGAGAAGCTTCTTGCCGGTCATGCAGCGCACGGCGATCTTCGCCAAAGGGTTGCCCGTCGCCTTCGAGACAAAAGGAACCGTGCGCGATGCGCGCGGATTCACTTCGAGGACGTAGATTACGGGCTTGTCTGAATGCGCGTTCTTCACCGCGAACTGCACGTTCATGAGGCCGCAGACGTTGAGAGCCTTCGCCATTTTGCGCGTTTGGCAGCGGATTTCTTCGACGAGCGAGTCGGAGAGCGAATAGGGCGGGAGCGAACACGCAGAATCGCCCGAATGCACGCCCGCCTGTTCGATATGTTCCATTACGCCGCCCACGGCAACGACGTCGCCGTCGCAGACCGCGTCGACGTCGAGTTCGACGGCGTCGTCAAGGAAGCGGTCGAGAAGAACAGGTTCTTCCGGGCTCACCTTCACGGCTTCGTGCATGTATTTGACGAGCCGTTCCGGCGTATGGACGATGTCCATGGCGCGGCCGCCCAAGACGTAGGATGGACGAACGACAAGCGGGTAGCCGATTTCCGCGGCCTTTTCAATTGCTTCGGCTTCGGTGCGCGCGATGCGGTTGGGCGGCTGCAGGAGGCCGAGCTCGTTGATGAGCGCTTGGAAGCGTTCGCGGTCTTCGGCGCAGTCGATGGCGTCCGGACTCGTGCCGATGATCTTGATGCCGTGCGCTTCGAGCGCGCGGCAGATTTTCAGGGGCGTCTGGCCGCCGTACTGAACGATGACGCCGCAGGGCTTCTCCGCCGCGCAGATCGCGAGCACGTCTTCGAGCGTCACGGGTTCGAAGTAGAGGCGGTCGGAGGTGTCGTAGTCGGTCGAAACGGTCTCGGGGTTGCAGTTCACCATGATCGTTTCCCAGCCGTCTTCGCGAAGCGCCATCGCGGCGTGCACGCAGCAGTAGTCGAATTCGATGCCTTGACCGATTCGATTTGGGCCGCCGCCGAGAACGATGATCTTCTTCTTGTCCGAAGGACGCGCTTCGTCGACCATGCTCTTTTCGTACGTCGAGTACATGTAGGCGGTCGTCGTTTCGAATTCGGCCGCGCAGGTGTCGACGCGCTTGTAGACAGGCGTGACGCCGAGCTTTGCGCGGGCGTGCGCCACTTCTTCTTCGTCGGCGCCGAGAAGCTTGCCCAGACGCTTGTCGGAGAAGCCTTTGCCTTTGAGAATCCAGAAGTCGTCTGCGTCAAGTTCGTCGAGCGAGTGGCCTTCGATCGTCTTTTCAATATTCACGAGCGCTTCGATTTCGCGCAGGAACCACGGGTCGATGCGCGAAAGCTCGAAGATTTCCTCGACCGTCATGCCGATGCGCATGGCCTCGGCCACGTAGAAGATGCGTTCGGGGCCGGGTTCGGAAACTTCGCGAAGGATCGTCGTGCGATCCGCCGCAATCGGGGTGAGGCCGTCCTTGCCGGTTTCAAGACCGCGCAAGGCCTTCTGCAGCGACTCCTGAAAGCTGCGGCCGATCGCCATCACTTCGCCTACGGACTTCATCTGCGTCGTGAGGCGGTCGTCGGCGGCAGGGAACTTTTCGAAGGCAAAGCGGGGCACCTTCGTGACGACATAGTCGATCGCCGGTTCGAACGATGCCGGCGTCTTGCCGCCGGTCATTTCGTTTTTGAGTTCGTTGAGGGTGTAGCCCACGGCAAGCTTCGCCGCAATCTTTGCGATCGGGAAGCCCGTGGCCTTGGAGGCGAGCGCCAAGGCCACGGGCTTCCCGA
>CAZUXQ010000342.1:0-1858 GCA_964624425.1 uncultured Sutterella sp. | reverse complement strand
CGCCGGACGCGCTGGAAGGTCTCCAGCGCCTCCGCCGCTACGTTGCGGAAAAGCTCCCCGTCGGTCTCGTCGGCGACGGCTGCGCGCTTCGCGTCGTCGCGCACCGCTTTAGGGTCTAGTCCGTCGGCGAGCAGCTTCCGGCACTGATCGGCCCGCGCGCGAGCGACCGCGATCGTCACGGCGGGGAGAGCGCCTAGCGACATGTCGCGTCGTCGGCCGTCGACGCTGTATCTGAATATCCAGTACCTGCCGCCGCCTTTCATGACGAGGAGCTGTAGGCCGCGCTCGATGCGGTAGCGTCCTGGGGGCAGGAGCAGACAGGTTTTTGCTGTGACTGTGATCATGGGGGAAACGAGGTAAAAATTTTTCCCTCAATTTTTCCCTCATTTACCCCATCCCGAAATGCGCAAAAACACCCATAAAAGGTATGAGTAAGGTATGGCCGAGGTAAGCAGAGCGCCTGCGGCTCTAGGCAAAAGCAATAAAAAACCCCGCCGCTCTAGGAGCGACGGGGTAGTGTACTGGCGGAGAAGGGGGGATTCGAACCCCCGAGGCCCTTATTCGGACCTGCACCCTTAGCAGGGGTGTGCATTCGACCTCTCTGCCACTTCTCCGCGTATTTCCCCTCGAAATGCCGCAACGGTTGATGCAACAGCATTCTTTTTCTTCCACCGCTTGGGAGGAGTCAACGGCGTCTTCGGCAACTTTTTTAAGACGCCAAAGGAAAATAAAGGATAGCATGACTGCCGACAAAATGCAAAGACGGCAAGTTGGCTACAGGGCTGACGCATAAGGGACTCTGAGAGTCTGCCGAATTTCGACCGACTTTTTGAAATTTCAGCAGATTTTTCCTGCTTTTTTCTATGATATTCATGATGATCATGCTGCCTCGAAACGACGGTTGTTCAAGTGCCGCCAGACCGATGCGAATGTCCTGCTTCTTCGAGCAGATCCGTGCGGCGATCGAACGATCATCAAAAAGATTCTGCACTTAAGCGGCTGCCGCTCGCCGTCTCCAAAATACGGCGAGTACGCGGCGTTCACTGCCTTTGCGGCGCATCGGCTGAACGGCGCTGAATTCGCGATCAAGCCGATTGCCCGGCAATTGCTCTTTGGCCGCTCTGACTGCACAGGGCTTGGCTTTGCGAATCCGGCGGTTTCGCGCACTCAAGCCGCCGCGGCTCATGACGCGCCGCAACGTCGTCCCGCAAGCCTCCGTGCCGAAGCGCTTGAAGAGGAAGGCTTTCATCCGGCGCCGGTCGATCGTGAAAAAGAATTCGCGCTGGATTTCAGCAATCTTTTGCGGCAAGCCGTTGTTGCATCTGCCTTGGCTTCTGCGAAGCGCAGAAAGCGCTGCGCGGCAGGCTTGAGAGACGCCAAGGCCTTTCTCGCAAGCTCCGGCTGCCGCCTCAACTTTTTTGAGCTCGTTTCTGCTGCTTTCCGGCGCAGCCTCCAGAATCGATTCCGCACAAACAAGGCGGCCTCGTGCACTCTCTATTTCTTTAGGCAAAGGCCTTGCGCTCGTCAAGCGCAAGCGGATGATCGGCGGAAATGTCGGCAAGCTTCTCAACGTGCATTCCGAAAGTTCCCCAGCCGGCTTCCGGCTTCGCGTTCCAGCACCCAATGCGCTTGGGATGCAGCAGCACGGGCGATCGCATCGAACAATGCGGCCTTATGCCGAAGCGACCGGCGGCATCGCTGCAGCCAATCGGGCAGTGCCCGAACCAAAAATCGACGGTTCTCTGCCTCGATTCCGAACGGCGATGCTTCTGCGGCTTGGCGGCCCAATCGAAGAAGCCGTTCTTGAACTGTCCCCACTTTGCGAGACAGATTTTTGATCAATCGGGTGTTCAAGCCT
>CAZUXQ010000341.1:0-1867 GCA_964624425.1 uncultured Sutterella sp. | reverse complement strand
GACGCCTGCGAAGAAAAGAAGGCTGCAGACGGTCATCGAAAGACCGGACGCGGCCGCAATGCATCAAAGTCCGGCAAGCCGCGTGCTTTTGAGCGGCTTCGCGTTGTCAAGCATCGAAAGCTTCTCTGACGCAGCCATGTCCATGATGCAGTCCGATTCGTGAAGGGAGGTTTTGGTGCATCAAAATTTTTATTGCAAATCTTTTCGCGAAGAAGCTTCGCGTGAAGACGAAATGAAGCAATCCCAATAGCCATCGGCGCGAATTCGCGGGATGATCGCAACATCCTCCTGAATTTCGTCTGTTTCTGACGTGCTCCGCAAGGCTCGGCAAACCGCCCGAAATTCGCCGAAGGTCTTCCGCAGTTTCTCTCAAAGTTCCGGACGCATTCCCTAGGCGGCATCGTCCATCAACGGAGTTTTCCCACAATGCTTGAAGCAGTTCTCTGCGTCATCGCGCTCGCCGCGGCCGGATGGGCCATTGCGAAAAACTACGACGCGAAGGTCGTTCTATTTCTGACGGGGCTCATTCTTCTCTATCTTGCCGTGCTTCTCGGCCATCCGGTGCTTGCCGGCAAGGCTGGTTCAGGCCTTCCCTGGTGCGATCCCTTCAAGGTCGTCAAAGACCTCTTCGTGAAGCAGTATTCGAATGCCGGCCTGATCATTCTTACGCTCTTCGGTTTCGCGGCCTACATGTCGCACATCGGAGCCAATCAAAAAGTGATCGAAGTACTGTCGAAGCCCCTGGCCGCCATCCGTTCTCCCTATATTCTTGTGCCGCTCGTCTTCTGGATCGGGACGCTTCTCTCAATCATCATTCCGAGCGCTGCCTCGCTCGCCGTCATTCTCATGGCAACCCTCTATCCTGTTCTTCGCGCCGCGAAGATGACGCCGCTTACCGCCGCGGGCGTCATTGCCACGACCGCTACGATCGTCCCGACTCCGTTGGGCGGCGACAATGTCGTTGCGGCCCGCGTTCTCGGATTCGAGCATGTTGTCGACTACGTCGTCTATCACCATGCGCCGATTACGGTTCCCGCGCTCGTCATCATGGGCTTCGTGCACTACTTCTGGCAGCGTTGCATGGATAAGCGCACGGGGTGCTCGGCCGAAATGACGATCGACGAATCGAAGCTTGCCGACGCCAGGACCGATGCGCCGACCTTCTACGCGGTGTTTCCTGTGCTGCCGCTCATCCTCACGATCTTTTTCTGGGCCTGCTTCAAGTCCGCTAAGGTGGGTCTCGTCGAAATCACGCTCTTCTCCTTCGCGCTTGCCTTCGCGTGCGAAATCATCCGCCGCCGCAAGGATGCGGATGCAAAGAAGCTCATCGGCGACGCGAATCTTTTCTTTAAGGGCATGGGCGAGGGCTTTTCGAAGGTTGTCGTTCTCATCGTCGCGGCTTCGACGACTGTTGCGGGCCTCTCCTCGATGGGCCTGATCGATATGATTTCGAATTCGCTTCAGGGCGTTGAAAACGCTTCGTAGGGCATCATGTTCGCCTTTTCCGGCATTTCAGCACTCATTACGTTCATTTCGGGTTCGGGCAACGCAGTCTTCTATTCCTTCATCGAACTTATTCCGCAGATTGCCGACAAGGCCGGCATCGACCCGATCATGGTCGCGCTTCCGATGCAGTGCACGTCGAACCTCATCCGCGCTGTTTCGCCGGTTGCCGCCGTCGTCATCATCGTTTCCGCAGTCATCAAGGAAAATCCGCTCAACGTCGTCAAGCGTACGGCCGTGCCGCTCATCGCGGGCGAAGCAGCGGTTCTTCTGATCGCCTTTTTCCGGTATCTCTGATGAACAGTCCGAATCCGATTTCATCGACGGAATTTTTGAGGGAATAAAAATGGCTTTCCGCGAACCA
>CAZUXQ010000340.1:0-1889 GCA_964624425.1 uncultured Sutterella sp. | reverse complement strand
GTGACAGCGAGCGCTTCGGTGTTCGGCGGCTCGATGGTCTTCCTTTATCTCATTTCGACGCTCTATCATGCGATTCCGAACAGAAAGGCCAAGCAAATTCTGCAGGTGCTCGATCACAGCGCAATCTATATTCTCATTGCGGGCTCGTACACGCCTTTCTGCTTCCTCGTTCTCAGGGAGCTCACGGGAACGATTCTCTGCGCCGTCGTCTGGGCAATCGCGCTTCTCGGCGCCTTCCTGCAGCCGGTGCTTCTCAAAGCCGCTGATTGGCTCAACTGCATTCTTTATCTCAGTCTCGGCTGGTGCGTCGTCTTCGTCATCAATCCCCTGATCGACGCGCTTCCTGCCGGAGGTCTCTGGCTTCTTGCGGGCGGCGGCGCCGCATACTCGGTGGGCGTCATCTTTTATTTGTGGAATCGGCTTCCCTACAACCATGCGATCTGGCACCTTTTCGTGCTTGCAGGCACGGCGCTGCAATTCTTTTCAGTGCTCTTCTACGTGCTCTGATTCCCGCCGGGTCGCGTCGTCCTGAGGAGAGTGCCGGCAGATTCAAAAACAAGAAGCCCCAAGCTTTCGAAATCGCCTGGGGCTCTCCCTTCAAATCCGAAACCGGATTCGCGCTCAGCGCATCAGCATCAAATTAAGCGGCCATGGCCTTGATGGAAGCTGCGAGACGGCTTTTGTGGCGAGCGGCGGCGTTGCCGTGAAGAACATTCTTGTGGGCCATCGAGTCGATGACGGATTCAGCCTTTCTGAAGGCTTCCTGAGCGGCAGCCTTGTCGCCGGCGGCGACGAGCTTGCGCACCTTCTTGATGGCGGTGCGGTACTGGCTGCGCTGAGACGCGAGGTGCATGTTGCGCGCGATGGTCTGGCGGGCGCGCTTGCGGGCTTGCTTGGTATTAGCCATTTTTAAAGTGTCCTTGCCTGAAAATAGTCGACGATCTAATCAGTAGTTACTGTGCCGATCGCCGCCGCAAACATTCGCGAGCGTGGGCTCGGCCGGTAATTGTATTCTTTCTGTTTCTCGATCGGGCAGCTCGCTTCGGTCGGACTCGTCGAAAAACAGAGTTCGGCGGACAAGAAAATGCTCGATCCCGAAAAGTCTTAAACTATATCAAAATTGGAGACGCAGGACAAATTTCCCGTGCTATTTTTTGTCGTTCCGCGGTCTCCCGTTCGCTGGGGCTCGGCCTCTTTGAAACTCGAGAAACGCCTTCGTCATGTCTCTTCTGAAGTCTGCCGCCGCCGTTTCCGGCCTGACGCTCGTCTCCCGCATCACGGGCGTCATTCGCGACATGCTTATCGCACGCTATTTCGGCGCGACCGCGGCGACCGACGCATTCTACGTTGCTTTTCGTCTGCCCAACATGCTGCGAAGGCTTTTTGCCGAAGGCGCCTTTCAGCAGGCTTTCGTGCCGATGCTCTCTGAGGTGCGCGAATCGCAGCCGCCCGAGCGCGGCAAAGCCTTCATCGACCACATCTTCACGATCCTTGCGCTTGCCGTCTTCGGCGCGAGCATTCTTGGCGTTCTGGCTGCTCCGTTTCTCGTCTGGGCGATTGCAGGCGGGCTTTCGTCCAACGAAGCCGCCTTCGATCTCGCCGTGGGACTCACGCGCTTCATGTTCCCCTATATCGCCTTCATGAGTCTCGCGGCGTTCGCGGCGTCGATCCTCAATACCCTCAAGCACTTTGCAATTCCCGCGGCGACGCCGGTGCTTCTCAATCTTTCCTTCATCGTCTTCACGGCGCTCGTCGCGCCGAAGCTGACGTCCGAACCAATCTGGGCGCTCGCCGCAGCCGTCATGGTCGGCGGCGTGCTGCAGCTCGGCGCGCAGGCGGCCGCTCTGCTGCGACTGGGCATCTTCATTCGTCCGCGTCCACTCAAGGAA
>CAZUXQ010000339.1:0-1910 GCA_964624425.1 uncultured Sutterella sp. | reverse complement strand
GCGCACTGAATAATCCACGTCGCCGTCGACGCTCTGATAGGCGAAGCCCTTTTGCTCAAGAAGGCTCACGAGGTCGAGCATCGCCGGGATGTAGTCCGTCGCGCGCGGTTCGTGCGTGGGCGGCAGGCACCCGAGCGCGAGCATGTCTTCCTGCATCGCGCGCGTGAATTCTTCGGCGAGCTCGTCGGTCGCAACGCCGCGTTCGGCGGCACGGCGGATGATCTTGTCGTCAATGTCCGTGACGTTGCGCACGAAGATCACCTCATAGCCCGAGGCTTCGAGCCAGCGGCGGACGATGTCGAAGGCCACAAACGTGCGTCCGTGGCCGATATGGCAGTAGTCGTAGACGGTGACGCCGCATACGTACATGCGCACGCGGCCGGGCTCAATGGGTTCGAAGGGCTTGAGTTCTCGGGTGAGAGTCGAATAGATCGAAAGCGCCATGGCCATTTCTGAAAATCGGTTGTCCGTTGCTGATGCATGTCTCCCGACGGCAAGCACAATCGCTCGAAGCGGCGGGCCGCGGCAAAGATCGATAACGGTTGGATACGCAATCGCGATGGGCCGGAACGTCCGAAACCGCTAAAATTGCCGCGTAGAGAATTTTTTGAGAGTATAGCCGCGCCCGACCGCTTCTAGCCGGACAAAAAATGTCCGTCGATTCGAAATCGGCCGTAAAGACTACCCTTGTTTCGGCCTTGATTGAGTCTTTATTCGACTTTGATCGGTCTTCCGACAAGGCACAGGCAGGCGGACGAATGCCCGCGCCGGCAGCCTCTCTCGAAAAATCCGACGCCTTGAAGACCAGCCGAAGAACCCGAAAGGAAGCCTTGACGGTTCTTTTTCTTCGCACAACATCCGCGTTCCGCAACCGTTCTCTGGAGTGCTCCGCAGCATTTTGCGAGGCCGGACCGAGAACTCCAAAGGTCAACATGTTTCTCTGCCGCACGCTTGCCAGTCAACTTTCCGCACTCTTTCTCGGCGCCGCTCTCGCCGCAGCCCTGCCCGTCAACGCGACGGAAATGCAGGATCTCGCCGCCACGCTTCACAATGCCCAGTTCACCGAACGCGTCGAAGCGCTTCTGAAGCAGCGCCGCCCGGCCGCTGCGCTCGAACTCGCCGACATCGGCATTTCGCGCAATTCGCGCAATGCGCAGCTCTATTTTCTGAAGTCCGTCGCGCTCGAGTCGCTCGGCCGCCAGGAAGAAGCCGGCAGAGTGCTTCGTTCGCTCATCGCAAGCTATCCGGAAATTCCCGAGCCCTACAACAACCTCGCCGTGATCGAAGCAGGCTTCGGCAACCTTGAAGAGGCCGCCGGACTTCTGCGAAAAGCGCTCTCGATCAATGCCGACTTCGCGCTCGCGCAGAAGAACCTCGGCGACGTTTATCTGGCGCTTGCGCTCGAGCAGTACGAACGCGCCGCGCCGCAGCTCGCGAGCAACCAAACGCTTCAGCAGCGGCTCAAGACCCTGAAGCGTCTGACGGCCAAGTAACCGGCGAAGACGCTCGCCCGTTTCCAAATCGATTTCACCCATCCGGGCAGCCGGAAGCTGCCCTTCATCGCTTTTAGGAGCCAGCTGATCATGAAGCTTCGTTCTCGTCTCATCGTCTCCGCCCTTTCGATTGCGGCCGTGTTCGCGCTCTCGACAGGCGTTCAGGCCGCGGGCGCCGATCCGCGCGTCGAACTCGACACGAGCATGGGCCAGATCGTCGTGCAGCTCGCGCCCGAACGCGCGCCCGTCACTGTAAAGAACTTCCTGCGCTACGTCGAGGAAGGCCACTACGACGGCACGATCTTTCACCGCGTCATCGGCGGATTCATGATTCAGGGCGGCGGATTCACGCCGCAGCTGCAGGAAAAGCCCACGCACGCGCCGATTCCGCTCGAAGCCCGCGGGGGGCTGCCGAAC
>CAZUXQ010000338.1:0-1917 GCA_964624425.1 uncultured Sutterella sp. | reverse complement strand
CACGCGCGAGCAGCAGCTCGACGTCGTCGCCCGCACCTGCCACAAGACGCTTTAATTTCCATCGGCGCCTGAGCGCAGTCGGCGCTCCTTCAGGCTGCGGCTTCGTCTCGGCCGCGATCCTCGCGAGAATCGCGGCGCGGGCCGAGCTGCTCGAGGCGGGCGATTTGCCCGAAGCGGAAAAGAAGCTGCCGCTCCTCGCATCCGCAGAGGCGGTCGCGCTTGCCGAAGCGCCCGACAGCGCGAATCCTGCCATTCTGCATTTGGGCGGCATGACGCGCGAATTCTTCGCGGGGCCGTCTTTCCGCTGCGGCATCATCAATGCGAAATCCGGGCGCTGTCCCGAAAACTGCGCCTTCTGCGCGCAGTCGAAGCATTATTCGACGAATGCGCCCGTCTACCCGATGGCCGACGCCGCGTCGCTCGTTGAGGGCGCGGCGGCATTGTGACGAGCGGGCGAGGCCCCAGCAATCGGGATGCCGATGCGCTCGAAAAGGCGGCTGCCGCCATTCGAGCAGAAGTAGAGATCGGCATCTGCGCATTGCTCGGGATTCTCTCCGTCGAGCGCGCGAAGCGCCTTCGAGCGGCGGGCTTCACGTCCTGCCGCCACAATCTCGAAGCATCGCGCAGCGTTTTCCCGAAGATCTGCACGACGCATCCCTACGATCTCGACGTCGAGGCCGTGAAGATCGCAAAGGCCGAAGGCTTTCGCGTTTGTTCGGGCGGGCTCTTCGGCTTGGGAGAAGAATGGACGCACCGCGTGGAGCTGGCGTTTGAAATTTCTTTGCTCGATGCAGATTCCATTCCAATCAACTTTCTCATCGCCATTTCGGGAACGCCGCTTGAAGGCGAGCTGCCGCTCTCGCCCATGACCGCACTTCGCATCGTCGCGCTTATGCGCCTCCTTAATTCGACGAAGGACATCATCATCTGCGGCGGACGCGCGAAGGTGCTCAAGAGTTGGCAGGCCTGGTGCTGTGCCGCCGGCGCCAATGCCGTCATGACCGGCGGCTATCTCACGCAGAAAGGCGGCGTCTTCGAGGCGGATATCGAAGCTGTCGGAACGCTGGGCGTCGAATAGAGCGCTTCGGACTTCATCCGAAGCGGTTGAGCGCCGGCGCAACGCTTCTCGCCGAGCTGAAAGTTCGCCGCGCTCTCAGGCGGGTGAAGCCGGCTGTTGCGGACGCCCTAAGGAAGATTGGGGCTCAATGAAGACTTGGAACGAGATTCGAACTAAACTACAAAGTTTGTCTGCATGATTCAGGGATGCGCAATGTCTCGTTCTTTCCCCGCCGCGCCCACTGCCTTTGAGGCCGCATATTTCGAATTCGACCGTCCCGAAGCGGGCGGTAGCCGCGAAATGCTCTGCTTTGCGCTTTACGGCAAAGGCGGCATCGGAAAGTCGACGACGTCCGCGAACGTAGCGCTCGCGCTGGCAGGGTGATGCTCGTCGGCTGCGACCCGAAGGCCGACTCGACGAAGCTCCTGCGAAGCGGACGGACGGCGGAAACCGTGCTCGATCTTCTGCGCGCGCACCACCGCAGCAATGTGCCCCTCGAGCGCATGGTGACGGAAGGCGAGAGGGGCGTGCTCTGCGTCGAGGCGGGCGGTCCGCGCCCGGGCGTGGGCTGTGCCGGCCGAGGCATCATTGCCGCGTTCGAGGCGCTGAAGGCGCGCCGCGCTTTTGAGGTCTGCCGTCCCGACGTCGTCATCTTCGACGTCTTGGGCGACGTCGTCTGCGGCGGCTTTGCAATGCCGATTCGCGAAGGCTGGGCGAAGAACGTCTTCATCGTGACTTCGGGCGAAGCCATGGCGCTTTACGCCGCGAAGAACATCGCGCAGGCGGTCGACGCCTTCGCCGAACGCGGCTACGCGAAGCTGGGCGGCCTCATTCTCAACCGCCGCGACGTGCCCGACGAA
>CAZUXQ010000337.1:0-1922 GCA_964624425.1 uncultured Sutterella sp. | reverse complement strand
CGCTTACGGCCTTCACGCTTCTTTCGCTTGCGCCGATGACGATTTCGGTCGCCGCCCAGTACGGCGTGAGCCAAACCATCATGGCGCTCGTGCTTCTGGTGGTGACGGTCTTCGTTCTTTATTCAGGCCGCCGCCTCAACGAGATGATGGTCTCTTCGATTCTCATGGACGACCAGAATCAGCGTCTTGTCGAACGACTGAAGCAGGAAGTGAGCCGCACGGAGGCCGCCCGCCGCGCGACGCAGGAAGAGAGCGAACGCCGCGCAAAGTTCTTTGCCGCCGCAAACCACGACCTTCGTCAGCCGTTGCAGGCGATGGGCATTTATCTCGATATTCTGAAGCGCCGCGCGACGCCGCAGACCGAGCCCGTCATTGCGCAGCTTGCTTCGACGAGCCGAACCATCGCCACTCTGGTCGAGCAGGTGCTTGAGGTGACGCGCATGGAATTCGGCAGGATGGAGCAGCATCCCGAAGCAATCGACATCTCGTCGCTGCTTGCCGAAATCGAGCACGAGTTCCTGCCCGCGGCCGAAAAGAAAGGCCTGCGCTTTCGCGTGCGGCCTCTGAGCGTGTCGGTCAAGACCGATCCCGTAATGCTTCGCCGAGCGCTCAAGAATCTCGTCGCGAATGCCGTTCGCTATACGGACAAGCCGGGCGGAGAAGTCGTCGTGGCCGCCCGCCGCGTCGGACCCGCAAGCGTTTCGATCGGCGTATACGACTCGGGTCCCGGCCTTTCGAAGGAAGACCGCCGGCGCATTTTCGAAACCTTTTACCGCGGCGCGGCGTCGAAGGGCAATCCGGAGGGCGGCTTCGGCCTTGGGCTCTCGATCGTGAAGGGGATCGCCAGGCAGCTCGGCATTGAAGTGTCCGTCGGTTCGCGACTGGGACGCGGGAGCGTCTTCCGGCTGAAGCTCGACATTGCCGAGGCCGAGCAGGTGAAGATCTTCGGCCGCGTTTCGAGAAGGCGTGCGAGCATGGCGCCCTTTGCGGGCACCGTTGCGCTCCTGGAGGACAACATCTTCGTCAAGAACGCCATGGAGGAAGTCATCGCCTTCTGGGGCGCGGAGGTCGTTTCGTCGGACGCCCCCGACGATGCGTTCTTCGAAAGCGCCGCGAAGGCCGCTCAAGAAGCCGAAGCCGCGAAGAGGCCCTTTGTTTTCGTCTCGGACTTCAATCTCGGCGAAGGCGCTCCGTCCGGCTTGGGCGCGGCCGGGAGGCTTGAGGCTCGCCTGAAGCGCGCCGTTCCGGCCATTCTCGTCACGGCCGTGTCGAGCGACCTGATCGAAGGCGAATTCGAGCGCCTCAGGCAGCGTTGCGCGGACGGAGGGAGCGCCGAGAACGAAGAGGGCCTCGCCTTTTGCGTCCCGAAAGAGCTTCCGGTGATTCTGCAAAAGCCCGTGCGGCCCGAAGCGCTCAATGAGGCGCTTCATCATGCGGCGAGTCTGTCGGCGAATGCAGCCGGCGGCAAAGACGCCGCCTGATTGAGGCGAAGTGCAAAACGAAGCGGGCGAAGAAGCGCTGGGGCTTGAGGCAAATATTTGCGAGTTCGGCGCCTTGCGGGCCGTCTCTTTCTTCTTTTCCTCATCGCTTCCGCCGCCGACATCGCGGCGCCCGGCTTGGGCGTCGCATTCGTCGCGCTCGCTGCGGCCGGCAAAGGCCGGAGAAGGACGATTCCGGGCTGTCTCGGCATTGCGCTCGGCATCGCGGTGCTTTTCGCGATCGCGCTTTCGGGCATCGGCATCGTCCTTGCGGCGAGACCGCATCTTTTCGCGGCGATCAAGGCCGCAGGCGGCCTCTGCATCTTTTGTCTCGCCTGGCGCATGCGCCGCAGGCCGCACGGATGATTGCGGTCTGCGTCGTCTTCATGATTCTCCATGCGCTTCCCGCGGGCCGGGCGCGGGTCTTTCTCTCGAAGGGAAGCG
>CAZUXQ010000336.1:0-1923 GCA_964624425.1 uncultured Sutterella sp. | reverse complement strand
TCTCAAACTGCACCGGTTTCAGCAGATTTCTTCAACGATTTGTTGTAACAGAGCCTTTCGGAAATCGCGGCTCTTTGCTCGTCCTGCGCCCGTTTGTGACAAATCCATGACAAGTCCGGCCGAGGACGCGCGCGGCATCATCAAAACTTCAAGAATCCGTCATGCGGCTGTCAAGCGCCCTTTCCATACTTCGACTCGCAGAGAGGCAAAAGGAAAAGTCTCCGTCATCAGGGGATCGGCCTTTCTGCAGCGATTTTCTACTTGCTGAAATGGAAAGAAAAATGAACACGATGAAATGGGCCGCCATGAGTGCGGCAGCTGCAGCTTTTGCAATCTGCTCCGCCGCCGCGAACGCTGAAACAGTTTCCGTCAACGGCTCCACGACCGTTCTGCCCGCGATGCAGCTCGTCGCCGAAAGCTTCATGAAGACTCATCCGGACGTCACGGTGACGATCTCGGGCACGGGCTCCGGGAACGGCATCAAGGCCCTGCAGGACAAGACCGCCGACATTGCCATGAGTTCCCGCGAGCTCAAAGCCAAGGAAGCCGAGGCCCTGAAGAAGCTCGGCGACACGCAGACCTACGTCGTCGCCCACGACGCCATCATTCCGGTCGTCAACACGAAGAATGCCGTCAAGGGCCTCACAATCGAGCAGCTTCGCGACATCTACGCGGGCAAGATCAAGGACTGGAAGGAAGTAGGCGGCGCAGCGGCTCCGATCGTCGTGATCGGCCGCGATACGTCTTCGGGCACCTACGAATGCTTCCAGGAACTCGTGATGGGCAAGACCCGCGTCTCGCAGCGCGCGCTTCTTCAATCCTCCAACGGCGGCGTCGTGCAGGCTGTTGCAGGCAACCCGAATGCAATCGGCTACATCGGCGTGGGCTACATGGACGCGCAGACGACGGCGCTTGAAGTCAACGGCGTGAAGCCCGGCATCGAAACCGCCAAAAACAAGACTTGGCCCATCGCGCGCGACCTCTACCTCTTCACCGCCAACGCTCCCGAAGGCGGCGCCAAGGCGCTGATCGACATGATGCTCTCGCCCGAAGGGCAGAAGGATGTCGAAAAGGCGGGCTTCGTTCCCGTGTCGGCGAAGTAAGGCTTCCTTCACCCCATCTGCGAGAACATCATCCTCCACGAACCCGGAACCCTCAGAATGGCTTCCCAAAAGCTCAGAGCGGACCGGAATTTCAGACGGGGTTTGGGAGCGGCTGCGGACGCGAGCGTCATCGCGCTCGCGGCGATCGTCGTCTTTCTCTTCTCCCAAGCTCTGCCGATTTTCCGCGAAGTTCCCCTATCCGACTTTCTCTTTTCGACCGAGTGGTACCCGACCGACGAAAAGCCGAGCTTCGGCATCGGCGCCTTGATCGCGGGCTCGCTCGCGACGGCCGCAGCGACCGCCCTGATCGCCGTACCGCTCGGCGTCTTCTCGGCCGCAGCCATTCACTGCGCGATGCCTGAGGGACTGAAGCGCGCCGTCAAGCCCCTGATCGAACTCATGGCCGCCATTCCGTCGGTCGTGATCGGCTTCATCGGCATGATCGCGCTGGCGCCGTGGCTGCAGAAAACCTTCGGGATCGCATCCGGACTCAACATGCTCAACGCGTCGATCATGCTCGCCTTCATGTGCGTCCCGACGATCGCCTCAATTTCCGAAGATGCGCTGCAAAACGTCCCTGGCGGCATGCGCGAAGCAAGCCTCGCCTTGGGCGCGACGCGCTGGGAAACGCTCTGGCGCGTTGAAATGCGCTGGGCCATGGGAGGGATCGCCACGGCCGTCATGCTCGGCATATCGCGCGTGATCGGCGAAACGATGGTGGTTCTGATGGCGGCGGGAGGCGCCGCGATCATTCCGGAATCCGTCTTCGACCCGGTGCGTCCGATGACCGCTTCGATCGCCGCCGAAATGGCCGAAGCTG
>CAZUXQ010000335.1:0-1927 GCA_964624425.1 uncultured Sutterella sp. | reverse complement strand
TTTCTATACGGAAAGGCTCAAGGAGTCGACGAAGGCGATCGACTATCTCAAGGCGAGGGGAATCAGCGGCGAAACGGCTGCGCGCTTTGCTTTGGGCTATTCGCCCGACGGCTGGCACGCGCTGCAGGCGCTTTTCGGCGACAAGTACGGCGTTCCCGAGCTTCTTCAGGTTGGATTGGTCAATGAAAAAAACGATCGGCGCTACGATGCCTTCCGCGGTCGAATCATGTTTCCGATCCGAAACCCCAAGGGACAGGTGATCGGGTTCGGCGCGCGCACGATGAACGGCGATGAACAGCCGAAGTACTTGAACAGTCCCGAGACGCCGATCTACCACAAGGGTTCCGAACTTTACGGTCTCTACGAAGGCCGCGACGCCGCGGCCGAAAAGCGCCGCGCGATTGTCTGCGAAGGCTATATGGACGTCATTCAGCTCTCGCAGGCGGGCTTCCGCGAATCGGTTGCCGCACTCGGCACTTCTATTACGCCCGAGCACGTCAAGAAGCTCTTCAAGCTTGCCGACAACGTTTATTTCTCATTTGACGGCGACCCGGCCGGACGCAAGGCCGCTCGCCGCGCGCTCGAGGCGACGCTGCCGGTCATCACCGACATGCAGCAGGCGGCTTTCGTCCTGCTGCCGCCCGAACATGATCCCGACAGCCTCATCAAGGCTGAAGGACCGAAGGCCTTCGAGCGTGAAATAAAAAAGGCGCTTCCGCTTTCGAACTTCCTGAGAAGCCTTCTTCTCGAAGGCAAGGATCTTGTTTACGCCGAAGAGCGCGCGAAGCTCGTCGCACAAGCAAAGCCCTTCGTTCTTGCGCTGCGGCATGCCCCCGTCCTTCGCCTTGCAATCATGAAGGAAGTGGCGGCGCTCGCGAGGCTTCAGCTCGAAGACGTTGAGGCGCAGTATGGATTCAGAACGGCTTTCGCCGAGCGGCGCCGTTCGGTCGTGCCGCAGCCGATGCTTGGCCGAGGCGGCGAGTTGTACGGAAGGCGTTTCGGCTTCAGGCGAGGCTCTTCCTGGGACGGCGACTCTTCGCGATGGAGCGGCCATGCGTTCCGCTGCGGCTTCCCGCGCCGTTCCGAAACCCGAGTGCCCGTCAAGGACATCCGCGACCGCATGCTGCAGTGCATGCTCTGCTATCCGTCGCTTGTCTCGGAGTTCTCCCGCCAGATCGAAGAGGCGTTCGTGTCGACGGAGAGCATCCCGGCAAAGCGCATCGTTGAAGTCTGGCGAGCCGCAGCCGACTGCGAAGAAGAGTCGGGCGCCGTCAACTCGGCGTCGCTTCTCGCCTGTCTTTCCGGCTCTGAATTTTTGAATTTCTACAGCGAGCTTCTCACGGACGAATTGACGATTGAGACGCCGCTCGAAGCGGCGCGCTTTGAAATTCGCCGCGCGTTCCTCGAGCTTGAGCTCGAGCACGTAAAGGCGCGCCTGCTGGCGCAGAGCGGCGCGTCGGGCGACGGCGCCGCAGCGGCGCTGCGCGCACTGAACGCCCGCCGCATTGAGATCGAAGAAGAAATCTGCAGCGCGAAGGAAGAAGAAAAGGCCTATCGCCGCAAGTCCGAACTCATTGCGCAAGGCGCCGCGTCTGCGTCGTCCGGCGACATGGCGCTTTCTTCAAATCCAAAGGTGCGCGCGCTTCAAGAGCATTTGTTCGGCGCAGCCGTCAAGCAGCCTGCGGCGTCTGCTGACGCTCGTTCAGAAGCGCGGCCGGCTGCGTCGAGCGTCCGTTTCCGAGCGGCTGAGACGTCTCAACCGCTTCAGGCCGCCTCCGAACGGGAGGAGCCGTCCGCCGCAGGCTGGAACCCCGCGCAGTCCGCAACGTCTGCCGCGTCGAAGCCGCCGCCCAAACTCTCGCCTCAAGCGAGAGCCTCTCGCGCCAGCCGCGAAGCGCTCATGAACGCGCTTGTCGCGCAGGCGAAG
>CAZUXQ010000334.1:0-1935 GCA_964624425.1 uncultured Sutterella sp. | reverse complement strand
CCTATACGGGGCTTTCGCCTGAAGAAATGGACGACCTGCGCGAGAGCCATGCCGTCTACGGCGTTCGCAACGGCCGTATCTGCGTCGCAGGGCTCAATCACCGCAATGTGGCTTACGTTGCGAAGTCGATCGCGGCTGTTTTGGCAAAACGCGCGTAGACGCTGTCGGCTAAAATCCAACAAAGACGTTTGAACAGACTGCCCTCGCAAGCAGCTTGCGGCGAGAGGGCGGGGTCGGCCAAGAAGCCGAAGCCGAGGGTTCTTCGAGTTGAAGAATCCTAGCGCTTCGGCTCAAACGTATTTGGAGCATATTTTCTTCAGCATCTTTCATTGAAAGGAGTCCGAATGGATCAGAGCGACGGCATTCCAAAGGCAGAGGCAATAATTGGCGAGAACACCAATGCGTGCGTCTCGAGCGCGAAGCTGAAGCCCAAGGACTGCCGCGCCGACGACATCGGCCCGGTCGGTCTGCAGAATTCGCGGCTCTTCCTGCTGATCTTTCTCGCCGCGCTTGCCGCCTTCGGTCCATTCGTGACGGACTTCTACCTGCCGACGCTTCCAGAGCAGACGACGGACTTCAAGACATCGGCCGCCATGGTGCAGCTCGGACTCTCGAGCACGATGTGGGGTCTTGCTGCGGGGCAGCTTTATGTCGGACCGCTCTCGGACCGCAAGGGCCGCCGCATGCCGCTCTTTTGGAGTCTTGCGCTCTTTTGCGCGGCGACGCTCGGCGCGGCGCTCGCGACCGGCATTCATTTCTTCCTCGCGATGCGCTTCCTCGAAGGTCTCGGCGCCTCGGGCGCTATCGTGATGTCGCGCTCCATTGCCGCAGACCGCTATGCCGGAAAGGAACTTGGGGGCTTCATGGCCGTCATGGGCGCGATTCAGGGCATCGCCCCGATCACCGCGCCGATGCTGGGCGCCGTCATCGCGGGCTTCGTCGGCTGGCGCGGAATTTTCTGGCTTTTGTTCGGCTCAAGCGCAATCCTCGCCCTCGTGACGCTCTTCAAGCTTGTTGAGACCCGCATCGTCGAGAAGACTGCGGCGAAGCGCGGCGCACCCAGCGGCGAAACGATGAAACAAAGCTTCAAGGCGCTTTTCAGCGATCCTGTCTTCCTCGGGATTGTTCTGCAGCAGATTTTTGCTTCAGCACTCCTTTTCGCGCACATTTCATCGTCGCCCTTCATCTTTCGTTCGCACTTCGGATTGTCGTCGGAAGCTTACGGCGTCTTCTTCGGCGTCCTTGCGCTGGGGATCACGGCAGGCGCGACTTCGAGCAGCCGCTTCCGCTCGCCCTTGGTGTCGATGGCTGCGGGCGCGTATGGACTTTTAGGACTTTCCGTCATTCTTTTGGGGCTCTTCCTGCTGGAAGCTTCCCTCTGGTTCGTGGCGCCTGTTTATTTCCTGCTTCTTGCTTCGCTCGGTCTGACGCTTCCCGCCGCCATGACCGCCGCGCTCGCGCGTCACCGTGCGCGTTCGGGGCTTGCTGCGGCCGTGCTCGGCGCGGTAGGTTTCGGCGCAGGCGGTCTCGTTGCGCCGCTGACGACGATTGGCGAGGCCTCTGTTGCGACGCCGGCAATCTTTGTCGTCTGTGCGGTTGTCCTTACGGGCGTCGCCTTAGCCTTGAAGCGCTATGACGAAGCCGAGGCGGGCGGCGACAAGCGCAAAGGGCTTTCGCGAGGCGTGGGCGAAGAGGTCGATCTCGGCAAGGTCGACAAGAAGTAATTTTTTTCGCTTTTTGCTTGAATAAAATCAAGGAGCGGCGCCCGCAGCCGTCTCTGATACAACCTTTACTTCAGGGAATCTGGAGACCACAAGTGATTGAAGCAACAGGGGTTTTTGCCAATTTCGATGAAGAAGAACTCTTTAATTTAGTTTCAAAAGAGCAGGGGGAGAGGAAATCATATAGAAATCTAAACAACAGAAGAACTTTTCG
>CAZUXQ010000333.1:0-1935 GCA_964624425.1 uncultured Sutterella sp. | reverse complement strand
TTTTTACGAAGTGTGTGGGGCACCGGTCGCTTTTCACCAACTTTGGCTAAGAACCGGCATTTTCCTCTTCGCCGGCTTCATCCTGCTCCCTTCAGACCCGCATCCGCTTTGCCCTAAGGCGCGGCTCTTGGAAAAGCTTCCGGCCGACGGGCGAAAAGCCATCCTGCCGGCACGGAACCGCCTGCATCGACGCATCGGCTGACAGATTCAACGCTTTTCCTGCGGAAGGCGCAGCCGGCTTTCGATTGGAACTGCACTCATGGCGCGCTCGGGTCGGGAGCTTCTGATTGTCCTTCGGCCGCAAAATTTCCGACAGGTTCCGCGCAAATCAAGCGGCAGCTCAAGAAGGCGCCTTTGCCGCAGAAAGCCGTGAAGGAAGCCGAAGACCGCTTCGAAAAATCTGCCGATGCCGCAACGCCCTTCCCTGCTCGCCGAACCAACCCGAAGTCTTGTTCGGCATCAATCTTTTGCGTTTTGGCCAAAGCGCCTCATCCGCGACGCTTGAAAGGCCGCCTACCTGCGGCGCAGGGTCCAAATCCACAGCACGACGCCTGCCGCCGCAAGCGGCAGCGTGAGCCACTGCCCCCTCGAGAGCGAGAGCGCCTGAAGCCCCAGAAAGGCATCGGGCTCGCGGAAGAATTCGCTCGCGAAGCGCGCGGCGCCGTAGCCGACCGCAAAAAGCGCGGAGACCTGTCCGGCCGGGCGAGGCTTTCTCGAAAAGAACCAAAGAAGAAGAAAAAGCGCGAGGCCTTCGAGGCCGGCCTCATAGAGCTGCGACGGGTGGCGTGCAATGCCGCCGTCCTGCGCCTGCGGGAACACCATCGCCCACGGCAGGCCGGGCGACGCAGGCCGTCCCCAGAGTTCGCCGTTGATGAAGTTGCCGAAGCGCCCGGCCATCAGGCCGAGAGGCACGAGAGGCGCGACAAAGTCGACGACGCGCCAAAAGCCGATTTTGCGCCGCCGGCTGAAGACCGCCATGACGACGAGCGCGCCGATGAGGCCTCCGTGCGCGCTCATGCCGCCCTGCCAGACTTCGAAGACGGCAAGCGGATGCGAGAAGTAGTGCTCGGGCTGATAAAAGAGGCAGTATCCGAGGCGTCCGCCCACGATGATCCCTAATACTCCGCAGAAGAGCAGATCTTCCATGTCTTCGCTCGTGATGCCTCGCCAAGCGTCCTTCGCGCGGATGCGGCCGAGGAGCCAGAAAATCGCGAAGCCCGCCAGGTACATGAGGCCGTACCAACGCACGGCAAGCGGTCCGATTTGGAATGCCACGGGGTCGAACTCTGGGTGGATGAGCATGGAGGACTGTCTGCGAATGAAAGAATCAAAATGCGCCGAAGCAGATCGGTAAGGAGAGAAAAATCGTCCATCTTTCTCGGCACGGGCATTCTATTGGCCGCAAAGCAAAACAGCCGATGCTTTTCTGCA
Source organism: uncultured Sutterella sp. (assembly GCA_964624425.1). Taxonomy (GTDB): domain Bacteria; phylum Pseudomonadota; class Gammaproteobacteria; order Burkholderiales; family Burkholderiaceae_F; genus Sutterella. The sequence goes on along the minus strand of CAZUXQ010000333.1, from coordinate 504 downwards.
AGCTGGAACATGAAGGCGGCAGATGCCCGACGCCGCAGTTCCGAGAAGATTGAAGCTCTTCGCGAATGCAGCTTGTCGACTCTTATACCTTCTCGTCAATCACTGCGCAACAGTGCAAATCTTCTTTTCCGCCTGCGCGCGGAGCATTTCGGTGTGTTATTTTGCGTTCGGCCCATGCGGATGCGCATGGCTGCCAGTCTGTTTGTGCAAGGATGACAGATGCCGATTGAACTGCTTTCCCAATTCGACGCCGCGCAGGCTTTGGCCGCCATGCGCGCCAAGCGTCCGCTCGTGCAGTGCCTTACGAACGAAGTCGTGCAGGAAATCACTGCAAACGTGCTTCTCGCCGCAGGCGCATCGCCCGCAATGGTTGTGACCGAAGAAGAAGCGGGCTTTTTCGCCGGCACGGCAGATGCAGTTCTCATCAACATCGGCACGCCCTATCCGGCCCGCCTTCATTCCATGCATCTCGCAGCCAAAGGCGCCGCAGCAGCCGGCAAGCCC
>CAZUXQ010000332.1:0-1945 GCA_964624425.1 uncultured Sutterella sp. | reverse complement strand
AATACCCTCGGCTCGTTACACCGATAAGGCTGAAGGAGTTGCAAAGCCCGAGGCGGGCCTCCAACGGAACTCGGAGATTGTACTTGAAAGAAACTCTAGTCCGCATCCCAACGGCGCAGATTGTTTTTTGGGCCGAACGAAATGCAAAGTCCCGCGCCGTTGGTCCGAACGAAGCGGGATGATGAGGAAAGCCGCTGGAGCGGCGTTCAGAAAAGAAAACCGCAGCCTGAAGAAGACTGCGGTGCCGTGTGGAAGGCGTCGATTTTCCTGCGCTCTGCAGCAAGAGCACTGCATCCCGCTGCGGGAGCAGAAGAACAACTTGCTTAGCGCGAGTAGCGTTCGATGATCAGCGCTTCATTGATTTCCGGAGCGACTTCGTCGCGGGCCGGAGCATTTTTGAAGGTGCCTTCAAACTTCTTCGGCTCAACGGAAACCCAACCCGGAAAGCCGTTCTGCTGAGCAAGATCCAGAGCTTCGATGACGCGGGCCTGCTTCTGGGCCTTTTCGCGAACTGCCACAACGTCGCCGGCCTTAACGCTGTAGGAAGGGATGTTCACCTTCTTGCCGTTCACGGCAATGGCGCCGTGGCTGACGAGCTGACGGGATTCGGCGCGGGTAGAGCCGAATCCCATGCGGTAAACGACGTTGTCAAGGCGGCTCTCAAGGAGCTGAATGAGCTGTTCGCCGGTATTTCCGCGGCGGCGGGAAGCTTCCTCGAAATAGCGGCGGAACTGACGTTCGAGAACGCCGTACATACGCTTGGCCTTCTGCGTTTCGCGCATCTGGTTGCCGTAGTCGGACATGCGGGCTCCGGAAGTTTTGCCGTGCTGGCCCGGCTTGGAACCGACGTCCTTGACTTTCGACTCAAACGAACGACGGGCGCTCTTCAGATTAAGATCAATGCCTTCGCGACGCGAAAGCTTCAGTTTGGGACCGAGATATCGTGCCATTTAAAAATGCCTCTCTTATCCTGTAGGACTCCCTACATTCAGTCCAACCTGACTCAGCATTCGGGCTGGACGCGGGATTCAACAGAAATTTCGTTGCTAATCAGACGCGGCGGCGCTTGGAAGGACGAACGCCGTTGTGCGGGATCGGCGTGACGTCCTGAATCGACGTGACGCGGATGCCGAGCGCGTTGAGCGCACGCACGGAAGATTCGCGGCCGGGGCCGGGACCCCAGATGCGGACTTCAACGTTCTTAAGGCCATGCTCAAGGGCCGCCTTGCCGGCATGGTCGGCCGCGACCTGCGCGGCAAACGAGGTCGACTTGCGCGAACCCTTGAAGCCCTGAGCGCCGGAGGACGACGCGGCGATCGCGTTGCCCTGGCGGTCGGTAATCGTAATGATGGTGTTGTTGAAGGAAGCATGGACGTGAGCGATGCCTTCGGTCACAACCTTGCGAACCTTCTTGCGGCCGCGAAGCGACGCGGCCTTGGAATTATTGCCAGCCATAGTTGTCCTTTACTTACTTCTTGAGCGCAACACCAGCCTTGCGCGGGCCCTTGCGGGTGCGGGCATTGGTGCGGGTACGCTGGCCGCGGCAGGGAAGACCGCGGCGATGACGCATGCCGCGATACGTGCCGAGGTCGATCAAGCGCTTGATCGACAGCTGCACTTCGCGGCGCAGGTCGCCTTCAACAGTAAACTTCGAAACCGCATCGCGGATGCGTTCGAGTTCGGCATCGGTGAGATCATTCACCTTCTTGGAATAGGCGATGCCGCAAGAATCAAGAATCATGCGCGCACGCGGACGGCCGATGCCGTAGATGGCGGTGAGGCCGATCTCGGCGTGCTGCTGCGGCGGAATATTAATACCGGCGATACGAGCCATTTGTTACCTCTTTAGCCTTGACGCTGCTTGTGACGCGGATCGCTGCAGATCACGCGGACGACGCCTTTGCGCTTGATGATCTTGCACTTGCGGCACATTTTTTTGACTGAA
>CAZUXQ010000331.1:841-1962 GCA_964624425.1 uncultured Sutterella sp. | reverse complement strand
CGAGAAGCGCACGGTAGCTGAAGACGGCCGCAGACCGTCCGCCGTCATCGTCGGCGCCGAGCAGAACTGCAGCAGAGGGGGCGTCCTTGAGAGAAAGCGAAAGCGCGATGTCCTGCAAAAGCGCGCGCGGGATTTGGTTCGCCATGAGAAGCTCCAAAGCAGATGGATGATTTTGAAAGCGGCATAGTCTAGCGCTCGGCTGAAGGCGAAGCAAAGACGACCCTTTCATGCCGATTGGCGAAATAAATCTCTTTCTTAGAGCCGCTCTTTCAAAAGAGCGGGAATCCCGATGAATTTGTTCGTAGTCAAAGTTCGGACGAAGCCGTCGGCAGCATTCAAAGCGATGGCGCTGTCGAGCTCGAATATCCATTCGCTACAATAAAAATTATCAGTATTGCCCAGGCTTTTCCTATCGCTTCAGACCCCCGCGCAGGAAGCTCGTCAGCCCGGCGCATCACGGCCGCGAGCCTCAGCCCCAATCCGAGCGTTCACGGCAAGGAGAGACCCCCTTGAAGCACATGGACCCCAGCGTTCGTGTGCCGATCGAACCCGGCAACCCGTCGATTCTGCGCGACGAAGCGCTTTGCGTGAAATGCACGCTCTGCTCGCAGGTCTGCCGCGACAAGATCGGCGTCCTCAGCCGCTACGATCTCGAGAAGACGGGCGGCCGCACCATCTGCACGCATTGCGGACAGTGCGCGCAGATCTGTCCGCTCGGCTCAATTCAGATCCGCAAGGAATGGCCCGACGTCAAGTCTCTTGCGGACGATCCCGAAAAGGTCGTCGTCTTCAGCACGTCGCCCTCGGTGCGCGCTGCGCTCGGCGAAGCTTTCGGGATGCCCTTCGGCAACTTCGTCGAAGGCAGGATGGTCGCGCTCCTGCGCCGTTTGGGCGCAGACTGCGTTCTCGACACGACCTTCGCCGCCGATCTCGCCGTCATGGAAGAAGCGAGCGAACTAATCGAGCGCATCGTCAACAAGACGGCGCCTCTGCCGCAGTTCACGAGCTGCTGCCCGGCTTGGGTCCGATGGTGCGAAACCTTTCGTCCGGAAATGCTTCCGCACATTTCGACGGCCAAGAGCCCGATCGGCATGCAGGGGCCGACGATCAAGACCTACTTC
>CAZUXQ010000331.1:0-831 GCA_964624425.1 uncultured Sutterella sp. | reverse complement strand
TACTTCGCCAAGGCGCGAGGCATCGATCCAGCGAAGATCGTGAATTTTGCCGTCACTCCCTGCACGGCCAAGAAGGCTGAAATCCGACGCAGCGAAATGAATGCGGCCGGCCGCCATCTCGGCATCGAGGGCCTGCGCGACATGGATTATGTCGTCACAACCTCCGAACTCGCCGAATGGGCCAAGGCTGAAGGCATCGACTTCGCGTCTCTGTCCGACGAACCTTTCGACGACCTGATGGGCTTCGGCTCGGGTGCGGGCGTCATTTTCGGCAATACGGGCGGCGTCATGGAAGCAGCGCTTCGCGCCGCCTTCCGCATCATCAACAAGGAAGGACGCGCCGGCCGACTTCTATCACTTCACGCCCGTGCGCGGCTTCGAAGAGATCCGAGAAGCCGAAGCGGATCTGGGCGCTGTCAAGGTGAGCGTAGCGGTCGCCTGCGGCACGGCCAGCGCGGCCAAGCTCATCGATCTCGTCAAGTCGGGCGAAAAGAACTGGGCCTTCGTCGAAGTCATGACCTGCCCGGGCGGCTGCATCGGCGGCGGAGGACAGCCCAAGGGCTTCGGCAGCGAAGTCAAGGCGAGGCTTGAAGGGCGAAGCAAAAAGCTCTCTACTCTCGCGACGACGCCATGGACGTCCGCGCAAGCGACGCCAATAAAGAAATCAAAATTCTTTACAAAGAGTTCTACGGCAGCCCCCTGTCCAAGCTTGCCCATGAACTTCTTCATACGACGTATACCGACAGAAGTCGGGATTTAGGAGAAAAAACCATGTCTTATCGCTGCAAGATCTGCGGTTACATCTACGAAGGCAACGAACTGCCCGAAGGC
>CAZUXQ010000330.1:0-1968 GCA_964624425.1 uncultured Sutterella sp. | reverse complement strand
TGCGAGACCCTGCGCTGAGACTTCGAGCAGTTCGGGGAGAGCTCCGGCATCTGCCTGAATCCCTCCGAGATGATCGAAAGCTTGAACGCAAAAGAGGATGCGGACATGCTTGATGATGATCCGACCAGAGTGATGCATCTGCGCATATTCACTGTTTGAAAAGGCCGGGAACATTTTCGGCCTCAAGTCCGTAAATAAGGTGGAGGAACGGTTCACGCATAGCCGCAAGCTGGGCTTGCGGCAGCCGAATCGGAAAAAGTGAAGCTGCGCAAAAAATAATTTTCGCCGACGCCTGTATTTATTGGCCTCAAGCAAGATTTATCAGCCTCTGAACTGACAAACTCGGCAGCAAAGTGTACGAAGCATTAGCTGCTAACGGAAACACTTCAATTCCTATGAAAATCATAGGAATTGAATTATGCATCTCTTTCAAAGCAAGAAAAAGCCGGCGGCTTGCTGAGGAACTGCCGGCTTTTTCGACTGCCCCCATGAAAGAGGCGCCAAGCTCGGAATCGAATCAGCTTTCGAAGCTGCCCTTCGCGACGATTTCGCCTTCGCGCATGCAGATCTTGCCCTTCATGATGACCCAGTCGAAGTCGAAGTCCTTGTTCATGATGAGGATGTCGGCATCGCTGCCTGCACCGATGAAGCCCTTGTCCGGCAGACAGAGTGCGCCGGCAACGTTCTTCGTCATCAGGGAAACGGCCTTTTCGATGCCGTATTCCTGAACGAGCTTCTGAAGCGCTTCAATGTCGGCGCGAACGGAACCGACCCCGAAGCCGACCATTTCGCCCTTTTCGTTGAAGCGCGGCATGGAGCCCTGGCCGTCCGAAGAAAGCGTGATCTGTTCGAGGGGAACGCCGTTCGAGAGCGCCATTTCAACCGCATCCCAGGCTTCGCCCATGCAGCAGCCGCCGCCCGTCGTGATGTCGATGAAGCCGCCCTGCTTGGCGAATTCGCAGGCCTGCCTGAAGACTTCCGTGTGGCGCGCGATGTGCGTCGGACGCATGTGCTTGAGCGGAATGCCGTGCTTCCGGCATTCGAAGAAGATGGGGAAGATGTCGTCGGCCCAGTCGCCGCAATGCACGTGGAGGAAGCCGGTCTTGCCCGTGAGCATGCCCGCGACGCGGATTTCGGAAAGAAGGCGAAGAATTTCCGGATAGGTCGGGAAGGAGGAGCGATGGTCGCCCATGGCGATCTTCACGCCTAGGACTTCCGGAATCGCGAAGAGATCCATTTTCGCCGAATTGGTGATCGTCATGTACGGATAGCAGTAGCTGCTCGTCCACATCCAGCCCGTGGCGCCTTCGACCGTGAGGCCGCGCACCTTGGCGAGCAGATTTTCGATCGAACGGGACATGGAGTCCGTGCCGGAAACGCCGACGAAGGTCGTGATGCCGGCCGCGACGAGTTCGGAGAAAAGAATTTCGGGGCAGCGCGAATTCCAGCCGCCTTCTCCGCCGCCGCCCGTCACGTGGATGTGCTGGTCGATGAGGCCCGGGATCACGACGCGGCCCGCCGCATCGATCGCCTCAAGTCCGGGAATCTGCGGATCGAGCTTTTCGGCGGCGGCGATCACCTTGCCGCCGGCAACCAAAATATCGCGGACGCCGAGATGTTCCGGCGCATAAAGATCGGCATTTTTAATGAGAATTGGGTTCTGCATGAAAGGATCCTTTATCCAATGTAGCGAAAAATTCCCGCGGCCGCGGCGCCGGTGAAAGCGTCTCTCTTCAAGCCGCTGATTCAGCGCCTATTTTAGGGCGGCAAAGCGCTTGGGCGGCCGGACCGCAAACGGAATTTGAGTCGTGCGGAAAATTTCGAATCCGCCGCAGCAATTGCCTCGAGCCGGCCCAACGGTCAGCCTCGATCCGCACCCTGCTTCGCGAGCCAAGCCGCCTGAACGCGCCGCGCCGACGAGAGGCCGAAGAGGAACGCCGTACGGTTTGAGAAGAGCAGATAGAGCGT
>CAZUXQ010000329.1:1656-1981 GCA_964624425.1 uncultured Sutterella sp. | reverse complement strand
GATTTTCGCCAGGAAGCGCTCCAGCAGTTCCAGCCCGTTCTCCTCGGTCGACTTATCAGCTTCGGCAGCCTGCAAGAGGCTCGGAACAAAACTCGCAGCATGCAATGCGACCACAGCCGTCAGAATAAGAAGGTGTCGGCGGTTGAGCATGGCGCAATTTCCTGAAAAAATGTGTTGAGACTGCGAAAGAATCAGTCGCGGGTCGGCGCGAGGATGTTGCGCTTTCCGGCAGACGTGGCCTTGCTGACGATGCCGGCCTCTTCCATCGCTTCCAAAATATTGGCAGCGCGGTTGTAGCCGATACCGAGATGGCGTTGCACGAATG
>CAZUXQ010000329.1:0-1646 GCA_964624425.1 uncultured Sutterella sp. | reverse complement strand
CCTCTCTCTGAGAACGACATCGACCGCCTTGTCGTACAAGGGATCCTGCTCGCCGGAGCGTCGTCCGCCGTCGCCTTCCGCTTCACCGCCAATGTCGGCGGAATCGGCTTCCGTGACGGCATCGATGTAAGAAGGAGAACCGTACTTCTTGAGTTCCTCAACTACGCGCAGCACTTCGCCGTCCGCAATAAAGCACCCCTGAATGCGGGTCGCACCCGGATCACCCGGACGATGCAGAAGCATGTCGCCGTAGCCCAGGAGCTGTTCGGCGCCAGACTCACCCAAAATGACGCGGCTGTCCGTGCCCGAAGCCACCTGGAAGGAAATTCGAGTCGGCACGTTTGCCTTGATGAGCGACGTCACCACGTCGACAGAAGGACGCTGCGTTGCAAGAATCAAATGGATGCCGGCCGCACGCGCCTTCTGCGTGAGTCGAGTAATTTCGCCTTCGACTTCTTTGCGGTTCGTGAGCATCAAGTCGGCCAATTCGTCGACCACGCACACGATGTACGGCCATGGCTTGAGCGTTTCGGCGTTCGGGTCCTCGGGCGCCGCAAAGGGATCTCGAATCGGTTCACCGCGGTTGATCGCCGCCTGAACCTTTTCGTTGTAGGTTGAAAACTGCCGCACCCCCAATTTCGACATCGCCGCATAGCGGTTGTCCATTTCGCGCGTCAGCCATTTGAGGGCGGAAGCCGCCTTGTTCATGTCCGTCACGACAGGACATAAGAGATGCGGGATGTCGTTGTAGAGCGAGAATTCTAGCATCTTTGGGTCGATCAGCACCAGCCGCAGCGTTGACGGATCATTTCGGAAAAGCATCGAGAGAATCATCGAATTGATGCCGACCGACTTGCCCGAACCCGTAGTGCCTGCCACCAAAAGATGCGGCGTCTTCGCGAGGTCCATCACGAAGGGATGTCCGGCAATGTCCTTGCCGATCGCAAGCGTAAGCGCGGACTTGCTCTTTTCGTAGGCTTCGCTCTTCAGAATTTCTTTGAGGCGCACCGTTTGACGGATCGGATTCGGCACTTCGAGGCCAATATAGCTCGTTCCCGGAATCGAAAGCACGATGCGCACGGCCTGCACTCCCAGCGCACGTCGAAGGTCATCGCGGATGCCTTCGATCTGAGAACCCTTGACGCCCGGTCCCGGCTCAAGCCAGTACTGCGTAATGACAGGTCCCGGCTGTGCGCTCATTACCGCCGCGTCAATGTTGTAGCTCTTCATTTTCGAGACGATGAGGCGGCTAGTCATGCCGATTGTATTCTCGTCAGCACCGGTTGCAGGCGGATCCGGATCGTCTAGAAGCGAAAGACTCGGATGCGGCATTTCGGAGCCGACCGCTGAAAGAATTTGTTCGGTAAAAAGGGTGTTGTCTTTTTCGAGCTCTTCAGTCTTGGGCTTAATGATGCGAAGAGGCTGCAGTTCGCCGCTGCCTCCGTTCAAGTCGATCACACGAACGATGTTGCCGTCCGTTTCCGACTCGGCCAGGTAAGGCTTGCCTTCCTTTTCTGCGTTCTTGGAAGCTTCCTTTACCTTGGCTCCGCCCAAGAAAGCAACGTCGATGAAGCGGCCGACGCGCTCGGCGACCTCCATCCAGGAAAAATCCCCGAGAAGAGAAATGCCGATAAGCATCATCATGA
>CAZUXQ010000328.1:0-1997 GCA_964624425.1 uncultured Sutterella sp. | reverse complement strand
CGCTTTGTCAAAAGGCCGGCGATCTTCGGCGTCAGGGAAAAAAGCACCGGGTTGACGGCAATCGACAGAATGGAGCCCGCCACGATGAGATTGAGAAGACCGCGCGTCGCAAGACCGAGGCTGGCAGCTTCGCCGGCAAGGATGAACGAAAATTCGCCGATCTGCGCGAGCGAAACGGCAACGGTAATCGCCGTATGGAGCGGATACTTGAGCGCCCACACGAGGAAGAAGGCGCACAAAGACTTGCCGACAATGATGGTAAAAAGGACGGCAAGCACTTCCCAAAAATTATTGATGACGACGTGCCAGTCGAAGAGCATGCCGACCGCAACGAAGAAGAGCACCGCGAATGCATCCTGAAGCGGCAGCGACTCCGTTGCGGCTCGGTGCGCAAACTTGCTCTCCTGCATGACCATGCCGGCGAAGAAGGCGCCCAGAGCGAAGCTCACGCTGAAGAATGCAGCTGCGCCGTAAGCGATGCCCACCGCACACGCAAGAATGAAGAGCGTGAAGAGTTCGCGAGACCCCGTCTTGGCAACTTGATTGACGGCCCAAGGCAGAACGCGACGGCCGACGAGCAGCATCAGAACGACGAAAAGTGCGGCGCCCGCAAGCGTTTTGCCGAGGCTCATGAAGAGATCGATCGGATCTATCGCATGCGCGCCGGGACCGCCGGGACCAAAGATTTCAGCGAGCGGAGGCAGCATAACGAGGATGACGACGGTCGCCAAATCTTCGACGACAAGCCAGCCAACGGCAATGCGCCAGTCCGTGCCGGTCAGGATGCCTCGTGCTTCCAAGGCCTTTAGAAGCACGACAGTCGAGGCGCACGAGAGCGACAAACCGAGCGCAAAGGCCTCGACCCAATGCCGGTCAAAGAGCACATGCGCCGCCACAGCGCCGAGTATCGTCGCGCAGAACATCTGCAACACGGCGCCGGGAAGCGCAATTCCTTTGACGCTCAGGAGATCCTTAATCGAAAAATGCAGTCCAACCCCGAACATCAGCAGCATAACGCCGATTTCAGAGAGCTGATTGGCGAGCGCAGGATCCGCATACACGCCAGGCGTGTACTGCCCGGCGGCAATGCCGGCCAAAAGGTAGCCGACGAGCGCCGGCGAATTGAAGAATCGCTCGACGATGAAGCCGAAAACCAACGCCAGCGAAAAGCCGATGACGAGCGTTGAAATAAGCGGAAGCGAGTGTTCCATGTCTCAGAAGAATAAGAAGGAAAATGCGCAGCTGGATTTCAAAAAAGCTTGGGCTTTATGACAAAACCTCTTGCGATTGCCGGCTGAAAATACGGACTGGCTCGAGATGTGATGGGTACGGCCGTCTCGCCGAAATTCGAAGAGCCGGCACCCCTTTCACCCGCCTTTTTGCAAGATGTCAGTTTCTCACATTCCGCCTATTTTCGGGCATCCGCAGCATAAAAGTTTTTGACGACCCTGGCGAAAAATTTGGCTCTTCCGCCCTTTCGGGGAAATAAAGTCTTCCGACTGGAGCTGAACGGAGTTCAAGGAAGAGAGCCCGAGACTTCCCGCTTAAATATCGAAAAAGAAGGACTGAAGCCTGCGTCTGATTGTGCCGGCCTCAAGCGCGCAGCTTCAGCCTGAGCATAAGCCGCCTGCTCGAACGCCGCCCTGCGCTCGGCGCCATGCCGACGAGTCTCTAAAAGGCGCTGGGCATCTCGCTATGCGATGGAGAGGGAAATCTTGCCTGAACAGCGCGAGCGGCGCTCAGGCTGCCGGCATTCCGGGCGGATTTTTCTCCGGGCGGCCTCGCGCGTCTCAAAGCTTTTTCTACCTGACGGTCAAAACGGACGATGCTTCAGGCCGCTTCGAAGCATCCGCTCGTCCGGAAGCACTCAGGGAGAAAAAAGCGTGATTTCGTTTTCCGACCTCAAAGTCCGAGTGCGGGCACGAGGCCTTCGACAAAGGCATGAACTGGTATCAGATTCTTGGACAGTAAGAAAGGTTGAATTTTAGACGTACCAG
>CAZUXQ010000327.1:0-1997 GCA_964624425.1 uncultured Sutterella sp. | reverse complement strand
CGACGCGACGCAGTACATCTGTCCGGCCCGCATTCCGGCCGACGCGGCGGCGAGGCTGCAGAAGACCTGCGAAGCGGCCTACCGGGCCTTGGGCTGCCGCGGCTGGAGCCGCGTCGACGCGATGCAGCGTCCGGACGGCGGCTTCGTGCTGCTCGAAATCAACACGTCGCCCGGCATGACGCCGCATTCGCTTGTGCCGATGGCCGCGCGCGAAGTGGGACTCGACTACGCAAGTCTCTGCGAGAAGGTGCTCTCGCTCGCGTCGCTCGACTGAGCTTGCGGCGGCTGAATTCGCGCCATGTTCTTCCGAAAGAGGGATGAGAAGACCGTCGAAGCGTCTCCCGACTGGGAGGCGCAGCAGGTGCTCGCCCAGATTCCGCTCGCGGACGGGAGCGCGGACGCGGATGAAAAAACGGATGAGGAGAAGAGGCCTTCCGTCGGGAAGTTCGTCCTGAAGCTCGTCGGCTTTGCCGCCGTTGCCGCGCTTCTCGCCGCAGGCGGACGCGAGGCGGCGACGCGTCCATTTTTCGCGCTCACGCATCTCGAGATGACGGGCGGCGAAGGAAAGGTGCAGCTTTCGCTGCTGAAGGAAGCGCTCGAAGGCGTTCTGACCGGCAGCTACTTCACCGTGAATCTCGACGAAGCAAGACGCGCCGCCGAAACCGTGCCTTGGGTGCGGAGCGCGGTCGTGCGTCGCGTGTGGCCCAACGGGCTGGCCGTCGAAGTGACGGTTCACCACGCCATGGCCGTTTATGAGGACGGCCGTCTCGTCAATGCCGAAGGCGAACTCTTTTCCGCGAACCCCGAAGAAGCGGGCGGGAAGGAACTGCCGAGCTTCTACGGTCCTACGGACCGCATTTCGGAAATCTCGCTCCGCTATCAGGCGTTCTCTGAAATCGCGAAGAGTATTCCTGCCGAAATCACCGACGTCATCTATTCGGACCGCGGCAGCTGGTCCGTCGTGATGGAAGGTCCCAGAACGCCGCCGACCAAGGTCGAGCTGGGGTTCGATCTCTGTGAGAGAGGCGGGAAGAGCGGCGCAGAATATGCGAATGGCTCTGCTTCGGAAGAGAGGGAGCTCCTTGGCGAGGGCAGTGCAGGAATGTCCGGCTCTTTGATTGTCGAGAAAAAATTCAAAGAGATCGCAGAAGCCTATCCGCTTGTGGAAAAACTTCTCAACGGACCGCCTTCATCGATCGATGCAAGGTATCGAAAAGCCTTTGCTGCAGGCGCTGCGGACAAAAAGGCCTATCAGCGCTATCTTGAAAAGCGGGCGGTCAAAGAGGCGGCTCGAAAGGCCGATCTGCCTGCGCCGCCGATCGCCCTGGAACCCGAGTCGGACGACGATGACGACGCTGCTGGTGCGGAGAATGCAAACGGTTCGGCCGATGCCGCAGACGATAAGAGAACCGAGGGAGCACAAGGCGCCGCTGTGCCTGCGGATGCCGCTCGAAATGCGGGATGAGACGCAGTCCGATTTGCGAATCTTGATTAAAAGACTCTTCCGATTTTTGTTGGGGGAGGCGTTTCCCGAGCGGAGCCGAAGCAGAGGACGCGGCGGCTTTGAATTCCAGTCTGCCGGTGCGTTTCTGCCTGCATTCTTTCCTGTCTCGGTGCAGGGTTGCGAAGGGATCCTGAAGCAGAAGCGGCGACGGGCGGGAGGATCGGCTGGCGCCATCAGCGGAGCCATTTCGCATCTGCAGACGGAGAGGAAGCAGAGCGAATCCGGATCAGCGTCGGGAAGCTGATGCTTCTGCCTGCTCATGGAGATTTTCTTGCACGGGGCAGTCATGCAGAGCCGCTCGTGGAAAGCAGGACGCTTCAAGTCCGCAGAATAAATCGGGGAGGCCGAAGCCTCCCCGCACATTTGCCGTTGGAACAGATGCGAAGCGGTCAGAAGAGATAGTTCACGTTGAGCCAGCCGATGACGCCTTCTCTCTGACCGACATAGCCCGTGAGAGCCACGTCAAAGAGCCACTTCGAATCGGCCGCGTACC
>CAZUXQ010000326.1:0-2004 GCA_964624425.1 uncultured Sutterella sp. | reverse complement strand
GGACTTCCTTCGCGACGTCGACCATTGTTTGACTGAGCGTGCCGCCGACGCCTCTGACGCTTCGGCAGCCTGCGTTGATGATCAAAATATTCATGGATGGGTCTCCCAACAGGATCAAGTTCATCATGTTACTCGTGCGCAGGCCAGAGCATGATGATCAACAATCCTTACAATTGCCGCATTTCTGACGTGAAGGAGATCAGGGCGCAGCCGGAGCGTCCGAAGGGTTTGCATTACGCGCCTTTGCGTTCGAAGACGAAGCGGCCGTCGACCATCGTGGCATCAACCTGAGCACGGCGGATTTCCCCAGACGGGAGTTCGAAGATGTTTTCGGAGAGGACCACGAGGTCGGCGTAGTAGCCGGGCATCAGGCGGCCCTTGACGTTTTCTTCGTAGCTCGCGTAAGCGGATTCGAGCGTGTAGGCATCAACTGCGTCGCAGATGTCGATGCATTCTTCCGGATGAAAGCCGCCTTCGGGCGTGCCGCGGAGCGTGCGGCGCGTGACGGCGCAGTAGAGGTTGTCGATCGGGTTCATGTCTTCGATCGGACTGTCCGTGCCGAAGCTCATGTGGATGCCGAGCTTCTTCATCGTGCCGAAGGCGTAGGACGTAGCGGCGAGTTCTGCGCCGACGCGCTCTTCGACGATCGTCGTGTCGTAGTGCAGGAAGATCGGCTGAACGAGCGCAAGGATGTTGTTCTTCGTGAAGCGTTCGACGAGCGGACGATCCGTAATCTGGACGTGAATGATGCCGAGACGGCAGGGATTTTCGCCGTTCGTGCAGACGCGGTCGTAGCTGTTCAAGACCTGCTCGACGGCGGCGTCGCCGATCGCATGCACGGCGACCGAGCAGTTGTGCTTCACGGCCGTGTCGACCATTGCGTTCAGCTGATCGTCCGTCATCGTCGGGATGCCCTTCGTGGAGGGATCGTCGTGATAGGGCTGGCGCATGGCAGCCGTTCGGGCGCCGAGGCTGCCGTCGACGAAGAGCTTCAGCGGACCGAAGCGGTGCATCGGCGTGCCGGAACCCGTGACGTGGCCCTGCTGCAGGAATTCTTCGTAGCGGGCCGGGTCGCTGAAGTTGATCTGGTGATAGACGCGGGTGAGCGGCGTTTCGGCCATCACGCGGTTGTAGGCTTCGAGAACCGTGGGCCAGGTGCTGTCGCGAAGGTCGCAGGTCTGCACCGACGTGACGCCTGTTTCGGCGGCGTGCCGCATGCCTGTTCGGATGAGTTCGACTGTTTCTTCAAGCGAGCGGTTGCGGAAGAGCGAGATGAGCAACGGACAGGCGTTTTCGGCGAAGATGCCGTTCAATTCGCCGTTTTCGTCGCGGCCGATTGAGCCGCCTTCGGGAGCGATGCTGCCGCGCGTTATGCCGGCGCGCTCAAGCGCAGGGGTGTTGGCGACGAGCATGTGGCCGCAGGCGCGCTCGAAGATGAGCGGGTACTCGGTGGAAATTTCATCAAGGTCGGCGCGCGTGAGGAGGCGGTGTTCGTCCGAAAAGTAGTCTTGATTCCAGCCCATGCCGTGGAGAACGGTGCCTGGAGCCGGACGGCGCTCTTCTATGAAGCGGCGGGCGATTTCCTTTACTTCGCGGATGCTCGCGGCCTTGTGCAGACGGATGTCCGTGAGGGCGATGCCGGTATTGAAGAGGTGCTGGTGCGAATCGTTGAAGCCCGGCACGATCGTGCGGCCGCGGGCATCGTAGATCTGAGCGTCGGCAGGCATTGCGGCGCGCACGGCGTCGCCGGAGCCGACGATGCGGATGATTCCGTCTTCGATAAGGAGCGCTTCTTCGAAATGATCGCGCTCGACGTAAACGTTGGCGTTGAGAATGGCGGTGGCTGTCATTTTGAGATGTCCTGAAAGCTGAATTTTGTTCTTTGCCTTTTGTCCAGAGAAGCGCTCGGGACGCGGGCTTCGGATTTTGAATTTTTCGACGTCATCTCCTGCTTCGGAAAGAGGCCTCATGCAGGAGGAGCTTGTGCACGCTGCGCATGTCTTT
>CAZUXQ010000325.1:0-2009 GCA_964624425.1 uncultured Sutterella sp. | reverse complement strand
CTCGAGCGTTACGGCAGGGTGCCGCTGCCTCCCTATATCGAGCACGCCGCGGACAAGAGCGACGAAGGGCGCTATCAGACGGTCTACGCCAAGCATCCGGGCGCTGTTGCGGCGCCGACTGCGGGGCTGCACTTTACCGAAGCGCTTCTCGAAAAGCTCGCGCATAAGGGCGTCGACATCGAATACGTGACGCTTCACGTGGGTGCGGGTACTTTCCAGCCTGTTCGCGTCGAAAAGCTTTCCGAGCACCATATGCATTCGGAATGGTATGAGATGCCCGCCGACGTCGCCGAGCGCATCAACCGCGCCAAGGCCGAAGGCCGCCGCGTGATTGCGGTGGGCACGACGTCGCTTCGAGCGCTCGAGAGCGCCGCCGATCGCGCGGGGCATGTGGAAGCGGGTGCTCGCGACACGGCGCTCTTCATCAAGCCCGGCTACGAATGCCGCATCGTCGACGCGCTCGTCACGAACTTCCATCTTCCGAAGTCGACCTTAGTCATGCTCGTTTCGGCTCTTGTCGGCCGCAGGCGCATTCTCGAAGCCTACCGCCATGCGGTCGAAGAGAAGTACCGCTTCTTCAGCTACGGCGACGCGTGCTTCATCGAGAAGTCCGATCTTGCCCGCGTGATCGAATTGAGTTGAAGACGGCAGGTCCCCTCAGCGAAGGAAAGATTTAATGACGGCTTATTCATTCAAAGTGAAGACTGTCTGCGGCAAGGCTCGCCGCGGCGAACTCACGCTCGCTCACGGCACGGTTCAGACGCCGGTCTTCATGCCCGTGGGCACGTACGGCGCCGTGAAGTCGATGGCGCCGTACGAATTGGAAGACGCGGGCGCGCAGATCATTCTCGGCAATACCTTCCACCTCTGGCTGCGCCCCGGTCTCGAAGTGATCGGCGCGCATGGGGGACTTCACGGCTTCAATCAGTGGAGCAAGCCGATCCTTACGGATTCAGGCGGCTTCCAGGTCTTCAGCCTTGGGGAGCTGCGCAGGATCACCGAAGAAGGCGTGCGCTTCAGCAATCCGATCAACGGCGACAAGCTTTTTCTGACGCCCGAAATCTCGATGCGGATTCAGCGCACGCTCAATTCCGACGTGACGATGGTGCTCGACGAATGCACTCCCTACAAAATCGGCGGCCGTCCCGCTTCTGAAGCCGAAGCGGCGAAGTCGATGCGCATGAGCCTGCGCTGGGCCAAGCGCAGCAAGGACGAATTCGAGCGCCTTGAGAATCCGAACGCGCTTTTCGGCATCGTGCAGGGCGGCATGTTCAGCCGTCTGCGCGAGGAGTCGCTTGCCGGGCTCAAGGAAATCGGCTTTCACGGCTATGCTTTGGGCGGCTTGTCCGTGGGAGAGCCCAAGGAAGAGATGCGGCGCATTCTCGACGAAATTGCCTGGCGGCTTCCCGAAGATCGTCCTCGCTACCTTATGGGCGTGGGCACGCCCGAGGACTTGGTCGACGGCCTTTCGAGCGGCATCGACATGTTCGATTGCGTGATGCCGACGCGCAATGCCCGCAACGGCTGGCTCTTCACGCGCTTCGGCGACGTCAAGCTGAAGAACAGCCGCTACCGCAGCGACCTTCGCCCGCTCGACCCGACGTGCAATTGCTACGCGTGCCGCAACTTCACGCGCGCGTATCTGCATCATCTGCACAAGGTGGGCGAAATTTTAGGCGCGCGCCTCAATACGATTCACAACCTGCATTACTACTTGTCGCTCATGCAGGAAGTTCGCGATTCGCTCGAGGCCGGCACCTTCGAAGAGTGGAAGAAGTCCTTTAGGGAAAATCGTGCCCGGGGCATTGAATAATCGCAATTTTTTAAAAATTCCCGGACGGAATCAACTAAAAAAGACGAATCCATCCACCTATAATTTCAAAATTGCCCTCGGCCGAAAGCGGGCCGAGGCATACGCGAAACTTTTTCGAAACTGGAGTATTCATGGTTTTTATTTCTGACGCTTTGGCTGCCGGTGAAGGCGCCGCCGGCGGCATGGAAGGCTTTCT
>CAZUXQ010000324.1:0-2017 GCA_964624425.1 uncultured Sutterella sp. | reverse complement strand
TCGTCCGATGGACATCGAATGGGGCAAGGACGGCGTCGACGGCAAGATCTACATCCTTCAGGCTCGTCCAGAAACGGTCAAATCCCAGCAGAAGGGCGCCGACGTGCAGCTTCGCTACACGCTTAAGAGCAAGGGCCGCCTTCTCGTTCAAGGCCGCGCCATCGGCCAGAAGATCGGTCAGGGTACGGTCCGCATCATTGAATCCGCTTCCGAAATGGATCGCGTCCAGACGGGCGATGTTCTCGTCACCGATATGACCGATCCCAACTGGGAGCCAGTGATGAAGCGAGCTTCCGCCATCGTGACGAACCGCGGCGGCCGGACCTGCCACGCCGCCATCATTGCGCGCGAACTCGGCATTCCGGCCGTCGTCGGCTGCGGCGGCGCCACGGAACGTCTTGCCGAAGGCGATCAGGTGACGGTGTCCTGCGCCGAAGGCGACACAGGCAATATTTACGAAGGCCTCCTCGAAGTCGCATGCGAAGAAGTTCAGCGCGGCGCGCTGCCGGAAATCACGACCAAGATCATGATGAACGTCGGAAATCCGCAGCTTGCGTTTGAATTTCAGGCGATCCCGAACAAGGGCGTCGGCCTCGCTCGTCTCGAATTCGTCATCAACAACAATATCGGCATCCACCCAAAGGTCATACTTGAATATCCGAATGTTCCGGGCGAACTGCGCGATGCCGTCGAACGTCTCTCTGCCGGCTATCCGACTCCCAAGGACTTCTTCGAACGCAAAATCGCCGAAGGCGTCGCCACGATCGCTGCGGCTTTTTATCCGAAGAAGGTCATCGTCCGCCTCTCCGACTTCAAGAGCAACGAATACCGCAAGCTCATCGGCGGCGCGAACTACGAACCCGTCGAAGAAAATCCGATGCTCGGGTTCCGCGGCGCTTCCCGCTACATTTCCAATCAGTTTGCGGAATGCTTTGCGATGGAATGCCGCGCCATGAAGTTCGTTCGCGATGAAATGGGCCTCACCAACGTTGAACTGATGATTCCGTTTGTTCGTACGGTGAGCGAAGCCCGCCGCGTGACGGAAATCATGGAGCAGTACGGACTGAAGCGCGGCGTCAACGGCCTGCGCCTCAACATGATGTGCGAAATCCCGTCCAACGCTGTTCTTGCCGACCAGTTCCTCGACTACTTCGACGGCTTCTCGATCGGTTCGAACGACATGACGCAGCTCATGCTCGGCCTTGACCGCGATTCCGGTCTCGTTGCGGCCACGTTCGATGAACGCGACGACGCCGTCAAAGCTGTTCTTTCAATGGCGATCAAAGCTTGCCGCGCCCGCGGCAAGTACGTCGGCATCTGCGGGCAGGGACCGTCCGATCATGCCGACTTCGCCGCTTGGCTCATGGAGCAGGGCATCGAGTCGATATCGCTCAACCCTGATACGGTCGTCGACACCTGGCGTCGTCTCGCGAAGGAACACGCCGAGTAATCGGCGGACCTTCTGCGCCGCCTTCAGGCAAGCGTCCCGTTCTCCCTCTTTGTGGGAGAGCGGGCGCGATTGTTTTTCGGATTCAAAAAGCCGTTGGCCGGAATGCAAAACAGTTGATGTTTGCGGCAATTTAGACCGTGAAGGCGGCAGATGCCAGACGCTGCAGTCCCGAGAAGCTTGAGATTTTTCGCAAATGCGCCGCGAGGGCTTCCGCGCCGCTGAAATTTCTCGTGTTCCGTGCTCTGCAATGGGAAAGCGGGCGGCATCCTGCAGCAATGTGTCAATCGCGCGCTCGAAATCGATATTCGAGGCCGAGCTCCGGCAAAGATGGGAAGCCTCAAAAACGCGTGCGGCGCTTCATGAGCAGAATGGCCGGCAGCGCGCAGGTTTCCGAAGCTGCAGTCAAGCGAGAGCCCGAGCGGTCTGCGTGCTAGACTTTTCCCAAGAGAAGCGATTCTTATCGCTTGGAATTCCTCTCCCGCAAGACAAAGCAAAAGGCAGATCGGCTTCTTTTCAGCCGTTCATTGCTGCAAACGCAGCGACGGCAAGCCTGACGAAGGAGAAATG
>CAZUXQ010000323.1:0-2037 GCA_964624425.1 uncultured Sutterella sp. | reverse complement strand
AATGTATATTTTCTCCACCACTCCTCCCCGTCCGCGGCCGCCCTTGAAGCGGAGGTCGTGCCTGGTGATGCCGAACTGGTCGATGAGCTTCTGAACGCGTTCGAGGCCTTGGTTGCGAAGCTGGGCCATTTCCTGGTCGAGCTGAGCGCGCTTGGAGGTGTAGTCGTCGAGAGACTGAATGATGTCCATGATTCTTCATCCTTTTTTTGTGAGTCAATGCGAGGCGCGGATGCCGAGACATCGTGAATGGCGCGGCGTCGGCCGGCTTCCCTCTGCTTTCTGGCGGGCTTGGATGGCGCACGCTTGCGCGCAGTCTGATTCTTCGCAAGGATAACAGCCGGCGAATCGCGCTTCAAGGCGGCGCGCACTCGAAAATTCGGCGCTTCTCATCCGAAGATGCCGGCTTTGATGTGGACGAAAGCCTCGGCTTTCTGCTTAATCGACGCCGGGCACCGCGTAGGGAAGCGCCGCTTTTTCGAGCCTCGGACCGTCGGGTTCAAGCGTCGCGCCGGCGGCAAGCGCGTCAAGGGTCGCCGAATAGAAGACGACCGCGCGGCCGTTGATCTGAGCGGCATCGACGACAATGCCCGCTTCCTTGCCGCCTGCGTAGACGGGCGCGCCTGGGAGCGGCGCGGGACCGGCATGGATTCCGAGCGCAGCGCGGCGGTTCGTCCGGCCGATGTGCTGCATGCGCGAGATGACTTCCTGACCGGGATAGCAGCCCTTGTTGAAGACGACGCCGCCCGCGAGTTCGAAGTTGACGTGCTGCGGCACGAAGGCATCCTTCGTCGCTTCATGCACGACGGCGACGCCGGCGGCGGCTTCCGAGACCGTCCACCAACTGCCGGCTTGTGCGGCCTTCTCGAGTTCAGCGGCGGCGTCTCTCTCTTCGGCGACGGCGAGCGTGCGCGCTCCGGCTTCCATGATGCCCGAGAGCGCCGCCGTCGGCTGAAGGCCGAGAAGCGCAAGACCGGCCGAGCGGTTCGCGCGGCCGGCAACAGGCAGTTCAAGGCCGAGAGCCGCCGCAGCCTTGGCGCCTTCGCCGCCGAGGAAGGCGAAGAGCTTCGCTCCTTCAACGAGTTCGAGCGCAACCCTGGAGCGCAGAACGTAGATGCGCTGGCGCTTCAGAAAGCCTTCGACGATGTCCGACGGCACGAGAAGCATCACGGCGTTGTCCGCTCCCCTGTAGGCGCGCATCGTTGCGAGCAGGCGGCCCTTGGGCGAGCAGTAGCCGGCGCTTCGGACTTCGTCGCCGAGATCCTGAATGTGCTGCGTGAACTGGCCGTGGAGAAACTGAACGGCGTCGTCGCCCGTCGTGCGGATGAGCGAGAGGCCTTCGACGGAAATGATGGCGGGCGTCATTTGTGCGAATGTTCTTGCTGTTGAGTTGGCGGCCGAACGTCCAAACGTCTTCGATGGTCTGCGCGGGATTTTTTGAGTACCGCCTTGCCGGTCGGACGGCCGAAGAAAGAAATCTTCGGCAAGCATAGCGGGAATTTGCGCTCGGAACCGCAAAAGTCGTGCTTCGACTTGCCGAAATCAGGCGCTGTTTGCCAAAAAAAGTGTTTCAATGCGGCAGCCTCGATGCTTCGTTCGGACAGCTTGGCTGCGCTACACTCGAGTCCGTTCGAATTTTCCAGGAAGCGCCAGCGTCGTGTCCTACGCCAAAAAGCATCACAAGCATTCCAGGCTCCGCGCCGCCGAACCGCACGTCTCCCAAGACGTCCCTGTCGAGACGCCGGCACAGGCAGCGTCGGATGAGACGCCTTCCGGCATGGCGGCTGCGGCCGAAGAAGCGGATGCCGATCCGCAGTCTGACGGGGTCGAAGAGAGCGGCGAAGAAGCGCATGAGGCGGAAGAATTTTCAGCGTCTGAAGCGCTTTTGAAGGAGGGCGCCGAAACAGTCGCAGAAAGTCCCGCCGCTCTGCCGACGGAAGAACCGGTCGATGCAGCTCCCGCCGCCGCGTCCTTTGCCGGGATGACGGCAGAGGAACTTCCTGCAGTGCCCGTGCAGGGCGCGGCGGAAGAGAAGACGAA
>CAZUXQ010000322.1:0-2042 GCA_964624425.1 uncultured Sutterella sp. | reverse complement strand
GACCGAGCGCCGTCTGCGTCCAATTTCAGGGCATTTCCGGCCCGGCTCGGACGTCTCGAAGGCTTCAGGCGCCGGCATCGCCCGCCGGCTTCGGCTTCTCCGCAACGACAGCCGAGATGATTGATCGCTTCGCCTTCAGGAAGACGGGTCAAAAGACGGCCGGGCATGGCCGTCACGATGCCTTCCGCCTCTGCGGCTGCTTCAGCTTCTTGGCCGGCCTTCCGCTTTTGGAAGCATTCGCCGAGAGATTTGCCGATTTCGGCAAATGACTTGATTCTTCTTGCGGGCTTCCTTGTGCGGCGCTGCCAGCAGGCTTGGCCCGCCGCCGCTGCGGGGTTGAGCTTGGGCATAATATGGTTAATGACGCTCTTGAGACGCTTTGCGCTAATCTCTTTCCGCAAATGCCGCCTCGAGGGAAAAAGCTCATGACCGTGCCGACTCAGACTTTCACCGCATTCACGGAATCCCCGAAATGCGCTTCCAACATTCGAGCAGCCGCACCAGCTCGAACCTATCGAGGGCGTTTTGCTCCTTCGCCCACGGGACGGCTTCATCGCGGCAGCCTTGCCGCCGCGCTTGCAAGTTGGCTCGACGCCCGCGCGCATGACGGAAGCTGGGTGCTTCGCATCGAAGACATCGATCCTCCGCGCGACATTCCTGGCGCGGGAGAAGACATCATCCGAACGCTCGGACGCCTCGGCATGACGTCCGACGAACCCGTCGTCTGGCAGCACGCCCGCCACGGCGCCTACGAAGCCGCGCTGAAGCAGCTTGAAGCACGAGGCTTCGTCTTCGGCTGCGCCTGTTCAAGAAAGGAAATTTCGGAAGCCGCCGCCCGTCTCGGTCTGTCCAAAAACGTTTATCCCGGCACCTGCCGAACCGGCACGAACGGCCGTCCCGTTCGGACGCTCCGATTCCGAGTCTCAAACGAGACCGTGCGCTTCACGGATCGCTGGTGCGGAGTTTTCGAGCAGAATGTAGAAGCCGCAGTCGGGGACTTTGTTCTCAAGCGCGCAGACGGTTTTTGGGCCTACCAGCTCGCCGTCGTCGTCGACGACAGCGACGCCGGCATCACGGACATCGTGAGAGGCTCGGATCTCATCGACAACACGCCGCGGCAAATTCTTCTCTACCGAGCGCTTTCGGTCGATGGAAAGACGACGCGCACGCCCCGCTACATGCATCTTCCGCTCGTGCTCAACGACTGCGGCAAAAAGCTTTCAAAGCAGCAGGGCGCCGTTCCCTTAAATGACGACAATCTCTTGGGCGAGCTCGAAATTGCCTTCGAGCACCTCGGCTTTCCCAAAATCGGAGCCGATTCGATTCCTGCTTTCTACAAAGCGGCGCTGCCGCTGTGGGCGAGAAAATGGCGGACAGACTGATTTCCAAGCGATCAGCGCACGATTCTCGGCGGTCTTGCCAAACGCGCCGTCGAGGAGCCGTCGGTTTTCTGCACGCCTTGCTCATAGGCAATGTCGTCATTGTCGTCTTCAGGCGCAATCTTGGCGGCGAACCCGAGGAAGCCCGGCACGACGACATCGTCTGTTCCCGTTTCTTCGCCTTCCGGATCCGTCACGTCGAGCACCTTCACCTCGAATTGCAGGCCGATGCCCGCAAGCGGGTGATTGGCTTCGAGAATCGCCGCCCCTTCGGCGATGTCGGTGACGCGCCAAATTCGGCCGTCGTTCGCTTCGCCCGGAACACCCTCAAAGCTCAGGCCGACCGTCACGGCATCCGGATCGCCCAAAAGCGTCAGAGGCACCATGCGTATCGCCTCGTCGTCATATTCGCCGAAGGCGTCTTCAGGCTGAAGCGCGATCGTGAAGCCTTCGCCTGGAAAGCGACCGTCGAGCGCCGCCTCGATTTTCGGGAAAATATCGCCGTGCCCATGCAGATACACAATGCCTTCGGGGCCCGTCTCTTCGAGAATCTTCCCCGTCATGTCCGCCATCTTCACGTAGAGCGTGACCAATTTGTCGTTTTTAACAGCTTGATGCGTCATGATGCTTCAAAATCCAAAAATTGCGTTTTGAAGGCGGAAG
>CAZUXQ010000321.1:0-2053 GCA_964624425.1 uncultured Sutterella sp. | reverse complement strand
GCGCGCCGCGTCCGGCCGGAATAGATGCGGCTGCTTGCGCGGTCCAGATGTCGGGCGACTCGATGCTTTCGGATGATGAAATCTTCTTCACGAGCATCAGCGAAGGTGCCGCAAAGCCGGCATTCCAAGTCGCGCCGAGAACAAAGTACTGATCGTGCTGCCGGCCGTCGTCGAGCGAGTCGGAAGGAATCAGCCCGTCGTGCATCCAGCTGCCTCGAACGAGGAGCGAGTCGGAGGCGTACTGAAGCGCGATGCTGTAGGCGTTGCCTCGCGTGCTGATCGTGCGTCCGTTGACGGTTTGCTCGCCGCCCGACGCCATGAATTCGGCTTTGACGCCTCCAAGATCCGGCGTCGTGTAGATGACGGCATTGTCTCGGCGAGAAGTGTCGGAAGCGTCGAATGCGCCGCCGAGGAGGCTGTCGTCGCCCGGCCAGCAGAAGTTTCCGATGGCGCCGCCCAAGCTCATGTGCGTCGGGTCGATCATGATGAAGGTCATGAAGTACGGGCTGTACTGACGCCCGAAGCGGATTTCGCCGAAGCGTCCGCTGCTGAGGCCAACCCAGGATTCACGCTGAAAGAGGTAGCCCGACCCGCCGCCGGGAGGCGCGGACGTGCCTTCGTCCATCAGAATGCCGGCTTCGAGCTTGAAGCTCGCCTTGAGGTCGTCGGAGATCCGTTCGGTTCCGATGAGGCCGACGAGCGAAGCGCTGGCGCCGCCGCTCTGAACGGCCGCCGTCGTTGTTGACGGCCACGTACATGTCGGCCACGCCGTAGATCTGCACGCCGTCGGCGGCCGCGGCGATGCCTGATGCGCCGAGTGTCAGAATCGCTGCGGAGAATGGGCGCATCAGTGCATTGAGGGAAAATCTTTTCATTTGCATTCTCTCCGTTGGGAGAGAGGCCGACGATTCATGCTCGAATGCGTTCGGCTCCTTGTCGGCATAGGCGCTTTTCAAGCGGCATGCCGCGTCTGCGGTTATTCGATGTCTTCAACGGCCTGCAGCGCGGCGTAGCGGCCGGAATAGGCAGACCAACCGAAGGCATTGCCCGAGGTCCAGACGGGATACGTGTCGCCGTAGAGGCCGCCTGCATCGACGCCTGCGGCATAGAGGCCGTCGATAGCCTTGCCGTTCGCATCGAGAACGTGGAAGTTGCGGTCGATGCGGATGCCGCCCAACGAGGTGTAATGGAACGGGAAGAGTTCGATGGCGTAGAATTTCCCGCCTTCGAGCGTGCGGAGGTACTTGCGCGACTTGCCGAGCTTGAGGTCGAAGCCCGTCTTCGCGAAGCCGTTGTATTCCGCAACAGTGTTCTTGAGGTTTTCGGCGGGAACGCCGATCTTCTCGGCGAGCTCGTCGAGAGAATCTGCCGAGACGAAGGTCTTGCCGCCGGCGTCGAGAGCGGTTTTGATTTCATCGCGAAGCGTCGGCAGCTTGTCGAGCACCGGCACGATCACGCCGATGCCGTTGTCGATGCCCGCCTGCTGAACGTAATCGACGGCCGCGTCGTCCCAAATCGCCCAGCCCGAATGCGTACGCTGCGAGGCGATGGCGTTGCTGCTGTTGGGAAAGCTGAAAGCCTGCGCTTCGTCGACGAAGCGTTCGCCGGCGGCATTGACCCACATGTTGAAAGGCTGCCAGGCCATGCAGTAGAGTGCGCCCGGGAAATTGATGCCTTCGCCGGTGACGCCCGTATGCAGCATGAGGAGCATGTTGGTCTTGTCGGCGCCGGCCTTCCAGGCCATTTCAATGCCGTCGCCCGTCTTGTTGAGCGGCACGGAGGCTTGGAACTTTTCCGGATCGAGGCCGAGCCAGTCGCGGATCTTTTCTTTGCTGTTGCCGAAGCCGCCCGAAGCGATGATCGCGGCTTTGCTCTTGATCGTCACGACGCTGCCGTCTTTGGCTTTCGCCTTGACGCCGACTACGCGGCCGTTTTCCTTGATGAGTTCGACGGCAGGCGTGCTGGTCATCACCTTGACGCCGGCGGCGAGCGCAGCGTCATGCAGGCACTTGATGTAGGCGGCGCCGTGAACCTGGCCCTTGTATTCGCCGAC
>CAZUXQ010000320.1:0-2081 GCA_964624425.1 uncultured Sutterella sp. | reverse complement strand
GAGAAGCGGGAAAGAACGCGGCTTACCGTTTCGAGCTTGAGGCCGAGGTAGGAGCCGATTTCCGCGCGCGTCATGCGAAGAACGAATTCGGAACGCGAATAGCCGCGGGCTTCGAAGCGCTGCGAGAGCGCGAGGAGGAATGCGGCCAGACGTTCTTCGGCATGCATCGACCCAAGGAGAAGCATCACGCCGTGCTGACGGATGATTTCGCGCGAGAGCATCTTCAAGACGTGCGCGCCCATGCTGCGCATGCTCGTCGCAGCCTCTTCGAGACGGTCGTAGGGGATCACGCAGACTTCGGTGTCTTCGAGCGCGACAACGTCGCAGGAATGCACGCCCGAGGAAATGCCGTCGAAGCCGATCATTTCGCCGGCCATGTAAAAATTCGTCACCTGCTCGCGGCCGTCGCTGCTCATCACCGAGCTCTTGAGGAAGCCGAGACGCACGGCGTAGAGATTTTCAAAGCGGTCGCCGGCGCGGAAAAGCGCATCGCCGCGCTTGACTCGCCTGCGAATGGCCACCAGATCCTCGAGGCGTTCGACCTCTTTGAGCGTCAGTCCCGTAGGCAGGCAAGACTCGCGCAGATTGCAGTTCGAGCAAGCCGTTCGAAGCGCAGAGAGATTGATCACGCTTTACTCCTTTTTCGGTGAGGGCGGACTCCGGCGAAGGGGGCGCCGGCCGCACGCATAGTTCTTCTTCAAGAGCGCCCGAGCGCCTGCGGCGCACGGAGAAGCCCTGTCCGCCCGGCGAAGCGCCTCTTGCGTCGTCCTAATCTACAAATAATCTGCCGCGCCTAAAATTCGCCGCAAATCATCACGCTGTTCTGTGCAGAGTCGCCCCGAATCCGAGATTTTTCTTCAGTTTTCTTCAGGGGCTTTCATTGATTGTCATCAAGAAAGCGAAACTCGACCCACGAATAATATCAGGATCCTTAACTTAAGTCATAGAGAGGCACAAACATGACGACCCCGGAAACAAGCGGCGTTGAATTGCCGGAAATGGATCTCCTGCGCAAATTCGACGTTCCCGCCCCCCGCTACACCTCTTATCCGACGGCCGACCGCTTCAGCGCAAGCTTCGGCGCCGCCGACTACGAGCGGGCTCTCGCCGGCCGCGCCGGCGCCGTCGAGCAAAGCAAGCTGTCGCTCTACGTCCATGTGCCTTTCTGCAGCGACGTCTGCTACTACTGCGGCTGCAACAAAATCGTGACGCGCGACCATTCAAAGTCGGCCGCATACATCGAAGCGATCGGCAAAGAAGCCGACCTCGTCAAGGAGCGCCTTACGGGCACGAAGACGCTCGAGCAGCTCCATTTCGGCGGAGGCACGCCGACCTTCCTCACGAACGATGAAATGCGCCTCATGATGGAAGCGCTCACGAAGCGCTTCCCGCTTGAAGAAGGCGGCGAATTCTCGATCGAAGTCGACCCGCGCACCTGCCCGCCCGACAAGGTGAAGGTTCTCAAGGAAATCGGCCTCAACCGCATCAGCTGCGGCGTGCAGGACTTCAACCCCGACGTGCAGAAGGCGATCAATCGAATTCAGCCCTTCGAAATGACGAAGGCTACGATCGACGCCGCGCGCGAATGCGGCTTCGAATCGATCAACATGGATCTCATCTACGGGCTCCCGAAGCAGACGCGCGAAACTTTCGCGGAAACGATCGACAAGGTTCTCGAAATCTCGCCCGACCGCATTGCGCTCTACCACTACGCGCATCTCCCGAACCACTTCAAGGCGCAGCGCCGCATTCTCCCGGCCGATCTTCCGGGCACGGTCGAGAAGGCGAACATCATGTTCGACGCGATCAAGCGCCTCACCGCCAACGGCTACCGCTACATCGGCATGGACCACTTCGCCAAGCACGAAGACGAACTCGCGCGCGCTCAGGTCGAAGGATCGCTGCAGCGCAACTTCCAGGGCTACTCCACGAAGGCCGACTGCGACATGATCGCTCTGGGCGTCTCGGGCATCTCGAAGATCGGCCGCGCCTACGCCTGCAACCCGCGCGAACTCGACGACTGGTACGCCGCCGTCAACGCGGGCAAGCTCGCCACGAACCGCGGCTGCTGGCTCAATGAC
>CAZUXQ010000319.1:0-2084 GCA_964624425.1 uncultured Sutterella sp. | reverse complement strand
ACTCTGGTCGGATCATCATCAAGCATGACCGCATCTTCCTCTTCGTCCCAGCTTTCGATCATCTCGAAGGGATTCAGGCAGATGCCGAAGTTCTCCCCGAACTCCACGAAGTCTCCGCGCAGGGTCTCGCAGAGCTGCTTGCAGCTCTTGCCTGCGTCGATCGCCCAGACCCGGGCGCCTTCGCTCATGTACGAGAGAATCAGCTCGTTGAGGAGAAACGACTTTCCCGAGCCGGACTCTGCGGCGATCACGGCGTTCTTGTTCGTGCCGGAGTCGTGCAGCGAGAGGCTCATGAGCTGGCCGTTGCGCGAGAGCAACGCGGCGTGGAACGTGCCGGTGCCCTTCCATTCCCCGAAGATCGGAAGCAGCGCCGGCAGCTCCCAGTTGGTCATGGTCTTGCAGCGGGAAAGCTCCCGGATTGCGCCTCTGCCCGTGCCGAACGGCAGGCAGCTGCGAAGCATCGGGAGCATGACGAAGCGGTCTTTCATGAGCGTGAAGCGCTGCGTCGCCCAGAAGGACTGCACGGCCATCGAGGCCGATGCCGCCTTTTCGGCCGAGCGCGCGAAGACCACCACCGAAAAGCTCATTTGGAGCGGACGGACGACGCCCTTCCAGGAGGCGTCCGACTGCCAATTGAGCGCCGTCTGCATCAGGCGCAGATATTCGCCCGGCCCCATGAGCCTCGGGCGCAGGCCGATGGAGCGCAGAAGCGAGAGCATTTTCTGCGACCACTTCAGAGCGCCGGCCATGTCGGACTCGGACGGTTCGGCCGACAGCGTCTGGTTCTGACAGGGAATCTTCACGGAAATGCAGAGCTGCAGATTGTGAACGAGGCCGAGATCGACGAGCGCCCCCTGCACCTGCAACAAGCGCTTCACGACGGGTTCTTCCGTGTGGCGGCGCAGAAAATCGCAGCGCTCCTTCTCTGAATGTGGCTATTGTCCCGTACCGGCAGGGCGTCTCCGGAGGCGTTTGCGGCGCATTGCGCCTCTGTGCAGGCGGGTGCCGGCCCTCCGTCGGGTGTCTGCCCGGTGTTGCGCGCGAAAATTAGGCATGGACATCCCAGGAAGGCGAAAAGCCGCTCGAAGATCGGAAGGCGGATGTGCATGAAAGGCTTCGGCAGGCCGAATGAAGGCGGCGCCGAGCGTTCCGCAGACTCGCCTGATCAGATTGCAAGTCATATGCAGCAGACATTTGCTGTCATTTTGCTGATAATTGCATTCGTTTCAATGTGGGGGGGGGGGGGGTGAAAATGCCGACCGTTCAAGTTGCCGTCCGGGTCGACAGCAAGCAAAACGAACTGTTTCGCTCCTTGACCAAGGAGTTGGGAACTACTCCGGCAGAAGCGTTGCGCATGTTCATTCATGCATTCAACGCTGCCGGCGGCTTTCCGTACAGCGTCCGCATCAGTTCCCGGTTTCGCCCGGGGCCGTTCAAAACGGAGCAGGAAGCTCTCGACTTCAGCACGCGCATGACGAACAGACTGCTTCAGGAAGCTGAGGAAGATGAAGCGAGGTGATATTTGGCTGCTTAGAGACGACGGCTATGCAGCCAAACCTCGCCCCGTCGTTGTCGTTCAATCTGGCGAACTCGTTCAGTTTCAGTCTGTTGTTCTTTGCCTGCTGACAAGTTTTGACTCTTCCAGCATTCCGACGCGCGTGAGAATTGAACCGGACTCAGAAAACGGCCTTGCCAAAACGAGCTGGGTCATAACTGACAAGATCACGACAATCCCCAAGTCCATGCTTCATCAAAAAAATCGGTTCATTGGACATTGACGTCATGCACGCTGTCGATGTCCAGCTTGCCGTCGTGCTCAATCTGCAGCCAAGCAACAAGCATGACTAAGAGAAAGGGCATGCAAACAAGGAGAGTGTAAAAAAATTTTGCGGGCGAGTTGGTTGGGGATGGGTTGATCAGCAAAGGGGATGAGGCGGCCGTCAAGCTGGACTGCCGGTTCTCCAAGAGCCGGCTTCCGGCAAGGAGACGGCCGCTTCCATTTCTGCGGCGCGTTCTTCACCGCAAGGTACAAAAGCTTCATCAGCGCCGTCTCGCCGGGAAAGGAGGCTCGCGCTTTCGCCGCC
>CAZUXQ010000318.1:0-2129 GCA_964624425.1 uncultured Sutterella sp. | reverse complement strand
CGGGTCGTATTCGCCCGGCGTTTGGTTTTCCTGAGCCGCTTCAAGGAAGGCCGTCAGGTTGCGCTTTGCAATGGCATCGCGCACGTTCACCCAGCCGGCATGAACGGCATGAGGATCGATGAGCGGAAGCGTATCGGCGACAAGGCGTTCGCTCGGCATTTCCAGCGCAACGGCCTTGAATGCCGGCGAAAGCGAGGGATCCTTGAGAACGGCGGCACAGGCGGCGAGGAGCGCCGCATCGACTTCGACAGGCTGCTGAATGAGCTTGGCCTGCGTCTGTTCGCGAACCGCTTCGATCAGGAGCGAGTTGAGCGCGTCCCAACGGTTGAACGGGTCGGCGTCGTGCGCGGCGAGGGAAAGGCGTTCCTCCTTCGTGAGGCCGGCGTCGAGCATGATCGGCGCTGCAAATCCGCGGTTGAGCGAGAGCGTCGGCTTTTCGGTCAGGCCCACGAAGGTGAAGAAGGCTGCTTCCGCAGAAAGCTCGAGCATGCGAGTGCCGGGAGCGGGTGCATTGGGTTCTCCGGCAAGCTGCACGGCAAGCTCGCGGCCGTTCCTGTCGAGGAAGGCGACGGGGAACGGAATGAGGAACGGATGCTTCGTCGGCTGATCGGGCGTGGGCGGCGTCGACTGCGTGACGGAAAGCGTGAGCGCATGCGCTGCTTCATCCCAGTGAGAGCGCACCTTGACGCGCGGCGTACCCGCCTGCGAGTACCAGCGCTTGAATTGGCGCAGGTCGCGACCGGACGCGCGGGCCATTGCGTCAAGGAAGGCTTCGCATGTGACTGCGCGGCCGTCATTCGTTTTGATGTAGTCGTCGAAGCCCTTGCGGAAGGTTTCTCGGCCCAAAAGCGTCTGAAGCATGCGGATTACTTCCGCGCCCTTGTCGTAGACGGTCGTCGTGTAGAAATTGTTGATTTCCTGATAGCTTTCGGGGCGAATCGGATGTGCCATCGGGCTTGCGTCTTCAGGAAACTGCGCGGCGCGAAGCATCATTACGTCCTTGATGCGCTGCACGGCGCGTGCGCTCGGTTCGCCGAGCATGTCGGCCGAGAACTCTTGGTCGCGAAAGACTGTGAGGCCTTCCTTAAGGGTGAGCTGGAACCAGTCGCGCAGCGTGATGCGGTCGCCGGTCCAGTTGTGAAAGTACTCATGGCCGACGACGGATTCGATGTTGAAGAAATCTTGGTCGGTTGCGATTTTGGGCGAAGCGAGAGCGTATTTGGCGTTGAAGACGTTGAGCCCCTTGTTTTCCATCGCGCCGAAGTTGAAGTCGTTCGTCGCTACAATCTTGAAGTCGTCGAGGTCGAGCTCCAGCCCCCAGCGCTCTTCATCCCAGCGGATCGCCTTCTTAAGGCTTTCGAGCGTGTGTTGCGTCTTTTCTTGATCCTGCGGTTCGACCCAGACGGAAAGGCTGACGATTTTGCCGTTCTTCAGGGCGAATTTTTCTTCGCGGGCGACAAGGTTGCCTGCAACGAGAGCAAAGAGGTACGAAGGCTTCGGGAACGGATCGACGTAGGTTATCTGATGGCGGCCGTCTTCGAGATCCTTAGCTTCGACGGCGTTGCCGTTCGAAAGAACGACCGGAAAGGCTTCCTTCGACGCGCGGGCGACGACGGTGAACTTCGCGAGTACGTCCGGACGATCTACGTAGTAAGTGATGCGGCGGAAGCCTTCGGCTTCGCACTGGCTCATGAGATTGCCGTTCGACGCATAAATGCCGGAAAGAGCAGTGTTGGCCGCCGGACTAAAGCGATTGACGATTTCGACTTTCGCAGGCGCCTTGAAGGACTTGATGGTGAGGCCCGAGGCCGACGCAGCGTATTCGCTTTCTTCAAGCTGCCGGCCGTCGACGGAGACGCTTACGAGCGTCAAGTCTTCTCCGTTTAGAAAAAGCGGCGCGTTCTTCTCCTTCGACTCTTTGTTGGCGACGAAGGACATGGTGTTGACGACGGCGGTGCTTTCCAAATCGAGATCGAACTCGAGACGAACGCTGTCGATGAGATAGGGCGGCGCGGCATAATCGGCGCGGCGGATGGTTTGAGCCATGTTCGGCGTTCCTTTTCAATGACGAAGCCGGCGCGAAAGAACGAAGAGCGCTTCGGATGCTCCCGGGGAGGAGCGCTTGAAAA
>CAZUXQ010000317.1:0-2149 GCA_964624425.1 uncultured Sutterella sp. | reverse complement strand
GCACTGGACGCGCCTGCGCGCGAAGTGGAAGTCGGGCGGCACGAGCGCATAGCCTTGGCGTTCGACGCGGCCGTTGTGGCGCATGATTTCCTTTTTGTGCTGAAGAAGCTTGCGCGTGCGGTTCGTTTCGAGCGTTTCGTGCGTGCAGGCCTGGTCGGCGGGCGTCATGTGCGCGTTGCAGAGAAAAAGCTCGCCCTCTCGAATGTAGATGTGCGACTGATTGAGCTGCGCGCGGCCCGCGCGCACGCTTTTGACTTCCCAGCCGCGAAGAACGATGCCGGCTTCGAAGCGGTCTTCGATTGCGTAGTCGAAGCGGGCGCGTTTGTTGACGATGGATGCCATGATGAATAAATCCCGTTTCAAAGCGTTGAGCGAAAGCGGCGCGTTCCGGACTTCTTTCCTTGGCCATCGGATTCCGGGGACGGTTTCGCAAATGACGCGCATGCTTTCCTGCGGGGGCCGCGGGCTGTCGTCCTTCCTCTCTTCGGCCGCGGCGGGCGCGGCAATTCGGCTGTTCCGAAAGTCCGCTTCGCCGTTCCGTTTTTTCGAGCCGAGGATCATCTTCAGCAATTGAAGGGCGACGCCGAAGCGTTCCGGAAGCATGCACAGACGCGCTGAAAGCGCTACATTCTAGCGATTTTCTACTTTGAGGCAGGACAATGCAGGTTTGGTTTTGCGAAGTCGGCGCGGCAGGCGCCGAAGAAAAAGCCGTGGAGCTCAAGGCGGGCGCCGTCGTCGGCGATCTTCTCAAGACGTGCGCAAGAACGCTCAAGACGGGAGAAGCGGCTTCCGTCTGGGGGCGGCGCGTCGACGAAGCTCATCCGCTTCGCGAGGGCGACCGCGTGGTTGTCGCTGCGCCGCTTCTCGTTGATCCCAAGGAAGCGCGCCGGCTGCGGGCTGAGCGTCAGGGCGACGTGCGCGTCGTCACGTGCGGACGCCATGGCGGCAGGCATCGGCGGCTGTGAGTCTGAATTTCCTCGCCGCAGAGCGAAGCTCCCGCGCCGAGAACGATCCCCAAAATTCCCCGATGTTTTTCATTAGGCGTCGAGAACCATTATGAAGCAGAAAAAAGATGCTGATTCGCTGATTTTATAGCCTTTTTTTGTGGTTTTTCCGCAACCGGCGTCAACACGGTTTGTGTCATGCCATGCCATACGACGACACGTCGAATTGGCAAGACAAATTCACTGGTCGTCAGCTTGTACCATGATGAAGAAGCTTCATGGAGAACAAGAATGGCTCGATCAATCACCCCGGTTTCAGCCCTCAAATTTCGACAGCTGACCAAAGACGGCCTCTATGCGCTCGGCGGCGTGCCCGGCTTGTGTCTGAGGATCAAAAATCACAGCGCTTCCTTTGTGATGCGATACAGTCTCAACAGCAAGCGCCGGCAGTTTGCCTTCGGCCGCCGCAATGCGATGACGCTCTCGCAGGCGAGGCTCAAGGCTATGGAGATCCGCACGCTCATCGAGCGCGGGATTGATCCGCACGATCTTCCGGCAGACGCTCTTGCCATGCCTCTGCAGGAGCGTCTTCAAGCCGTCTCGCACGCGCCTTCCTTTCATGAAGTGGCGGAACGCTGGCACCGCTATTGTGTCGAAAACGGTCTGTGGAGCAGCAATGTCCGCGGCGCATCGACGTGCTGGAACACGCTTTGCCAGCATGTTTTTCCCGATCTAGGCAAGCTGCCGGTCGACGTCATCAGCGCCGAGCACATCCGGGACGTGCTCGCCAAGATCTGGACCACGAAGCCGGCGACGGGCCGAAAGACAATTTCCTGGATCAAGAGAATCTTTGCGTGGGCTATGGCGATGCGGCCGCTGGACGCTCGAACGAATCCGGCCGACATGCAGGGCGTTCTGGGGGTGCTGATGCAGCCGCTGAACAAACAGCGGCGGCAGGGGAAGAATTTTGCCGCTCTGGACTTCCGCGAGATTCCTCAATTCTGTCGTGCTCTCGCCCAAGTCGACTCGGAAGACGCCAGGTTGACGCTGTTCTCGATTTTGACGGCCGCCCGCGCCAAAGCCGTGCATGCCGCGACTTGGAGCGAATTGGATCTGGATGCCGGCATCTGGAAGATTCCGCCGGAACACGACAAGATCAAAGCGCCCCGTCGAGACCGCACGATTTTTCTTTGCCCGGAAGCCGT
>CAZUXQ010000316.1:0-2168 GCA_964624425.1 uncultured Sutterella sp. | reverse complement strand
GTCCGAAATGCAAATGCAGGAAAGCCGACGCATGCGCATTCCATTCATGCGCAGATGCTCGAGCTTTCGGCTTTCAGACGCTCGAAAGGCGCGCCTTTTCAATCCAAGACGCGCCGAATGCGCTGCGCTGAAGAGCCGGACGAAGATCTGAGCGCAGGCAGGCCGCTGATTTCGGCGCCCGCGTCGAGACTGCCCTTGAAGTCGAACGTGCAGTACGCGCCCTTCTCCGGATCTTCGCGGCGAACCATGAAGGGCGCGAGCCGGCCCCTGACGAAGCAGCGCGCCTCTCCGGAGTCGAACTGCAGGCGCTCGAGATTAAAGCTCATGAGACCTGCTCTCGACAGAATCGCGGCCAGACCGACATCGTCCGCCGGGCGCATGAGCGCGATCGGCACGTTCTGCGCGTCGACCAGCAAGTCGAAATTCTGCGCCTCGACCGCAAAGGCTGCGGCCTTGGCCCTGAAGGCATACGTGCCGTCAAGCGCGTCGGAACTCGCGTTGGGTTTTTGAGACGAATTCGCTTCGACGTCTTGGAAGATCATGCGAAGCATGCCGCGCCAGTCGCCCGCGGCGAAGACCGCAGCCTTGGCCGAGCCCTTCCGGCGTTCTCGCCGCCCAGTCCGCCTCACCGGCCGCTTCAGCATTGCGCACGAAGCGGCTCGCGAGCTTCGCGCCTTCCATGCCGATGCTCATCGTGTTGCGGGCCGGATCCGCGAACTCAGCAGTGAATTCGGGAATTTCGAAGAGCGAATGAATGTTCGAGGGATTCGGAAGCCGCATTTTCAGGAGGATGCCTTTCGCCGCCGCGAAGCGCCAAGATGCGGGGCCGACGCCGGGTTCCTCGCCGAAGATGCGCATGTCGAACGGCGACGCTTCTGCTCGGAGCGTCAGTTCGCGCGAAAACGCGCGCCGCATGCAGCGGATGGTCAGGCGCGGATGCATGCCCTGGAGGTGATTGAGGAGCTTTGCGCTCGAAGGCGTTTCGTTGAGCGGAAAGATGCCGCCCGTGAGGCCGAAAGACCCGAAGGACGCCGCAACGTCGAATTCGAACGAAATCGGCGCGCGGCTCGAATCGATCGACAGAAGACTCGAAGCCGCCGTCACGCGCACGCGGTCGCGGCGCGAGAAGATGCCGAGTTCTTTGGGTTCGGTCGAGATGATTTCGCCGCCGAGCCAAGCGCCCGGCTCCGAAATGGAAGCGATGAGT
This sequence comes from uncultured Sutterella sp., assembly GCA_964624425.1. Classification (GTDB taxonomy): domain Bacteria; phylum Pseudomonadota; class Gammaproteobacteria; order Burkholderiales; family Burkholderiaceae_F; genus Sutterella. The sequence goes on along the minus strand of CAZUXQ010000316.1, from coordinate 961 downwards.
TCGGCCTGCATCTCTCTTTGATGCCAAATGAAGGCGCCGTCGAGCGCCAGCAAAAGGGCTGCGCCGAATCCGGCGCCCGAACAATGCTTTCTGAGAAAGAGGCGCATGGAATGCACCGCTTGCCGAAAAGAGTTCACAGCAAAAGAGTCCGGCCTCCCCACCGGGAGTCCGCCGAGCTCTTCGGCTGCTTCCTGCTTCGATTATGCCGCAAGCCTTCCTGCGGCAAACGTCCGGATTGATAAAAAAACTTTCCCAAAAAAGTTTCAAGCGCTTCGGCTGATCCTGCCGAACAATCTGTTCGGCAGGAATTCCGCAGAGCAAAGCCCTGAAAATACACCTGCAGAACCTGAAAAATTCATCGCGTCGTCGAAAGGCGCCTTCCGAAAGGCTTTTCGCAAAAATATTCTTCGATTCGACGCACTCGAACTTCTCGGGGCCCTCGCAGATCGTCAATCGGCTTCAGGCTTTGCGCAGGCTTCTTCGACGAATTTGTTCGCATTCCCCTGAATCGACTTGATGCGAATCGCGCGCTCGCATTCCCAATCGTCGGGCGGATACATTTTGTTCCATGCCTGCATGAGCTTTTTCTGCTGATCCGAAAGCCGGAATCGGCGATATGAGTCGGCCATATAAAGCGTCGTTCTCGCAATGGCTCCGCGCGCATATTCGGGCGGCTCAGCGCGATTGCCGGAAATCTTCATGGCGCAGGTGCCGAAAGTATTCGGCACGCCCGGGAGCATTGCGAAGCTGTAGTTCGAACGCAGCGCATTCACCGCGCCGATTGCCGGGTAAAGGTTGTGCATGTCGGCTTCCATGAGCCGGAAGTCTCTGCTTGCCTTCTCAGCGCATTTGCGGCCCTTGAAGGACCTGCCCTTTTTGTCGACGCAGGATGAATCTCCTTCGCGCCATTCCGGGAAAAAGCGTCCGAAGTTTTCCGCAGGAACGACGTGCTCCCATTCGA
>CAZUXQ010000315.1:0-2185 GCA_964624425.1 uncultured Sutterella sp. | reverse complement strand
CGGTTCGACATCCACTACACGTGCGGCGGCATCGCCATTACGATCGAGGCGGAGGTGAAGCTGCAGAAGGGCGGGATTCTGCCCGGACTCTATGCTGCGGGCGAAACGACGGGAGGCGTGCACGGGCGCTTCCGCATCGGCGGCAACGGCCTCACGGACGCGTTTGTTTTCGGACGAATCGCCGGCACGAGCGCCGCGAAGTTCGCGGAGCGGAGTCCTTCTGAAGCTTTCGGCGCTTCCGACGGGCTGATGAGCCGAACGGACCGCCGGGCTTCGGATTCGGGGCGCCTGCTTTATGATTCCGAAGTCATCAACTATTTGGAGCGTCGCCATGCTTTTGGACCGCGAGTGCATCATTTTCGACCTGGACGGCACGCTTGTTGATTCTCTCGGCATTTGGAGCCAGGTGGATCAGGCGTTGGTTTCGCGCTTTTCGACGATGCACGCAGAGATTTCCGAAGAGACGGCCTATGCGCTGCGAATTGATGCCATGCGCCGCTTCGGCGAAGGCTCCGACATGTACTTCAAGTTCTGCGGCGAACTGAAGAAGCGTTTCGACATTCCCGGTACGGCCGAAGAAATTCACGCAAAGCGCTGCGCGATTGCGCAGGAATTTCTGCGCACGCGCGCGACGTACCGCCCGCATGCGCCCGAGGTGCTGCATGCGCTCAAGAAGACCGGCATGAAGCTTGCCGTCGTGACGACGACCCGCCGCCGCAACATCAGCACCTACATGAATGACAACGTCTCGATGTGCGAGTCCGCGCCCATGGGCGAAATTTTCGACGCAATCGTGACGCGCGATGATGTCGCCAAAGTAAAGCCCGATCCTGAAGGATTCGTCAAGGCGGCCGAAGCGCTCGGCGTGAACCCCAAGGCGACGCTGGTGATTGAAGACGCTGCGCCCGGCATGATCGGCGCGAGAGCTGCCGGCATGGATGCTGCTGTGATTACGGAGAAGCATTCGGCTGACGCCGAGACGCGTGCGGCGCTCGACGCGCTTGCCGTCTGCCGCTTTGAATCGCATGCGGATATTCTGGTGATGCTTGCGCGTGAACGATGCGAGATGAAAGATAAAAAATCTGAATTTTCAAATGAATTTATTGCACATCGGCGATAAATTCATTGAAAAAATTCTGATAAGTAATGGTTGCGGAAAATTTTGAAGCATTGTCGAATCAAAAATTTTACGATTGGAAAAGAGCGGATGAAGTCGTGCTTTGATGCTTTCTAGTGCCGTTCAATACCTCCTGGCAAAGCCTAGGACTTCGGCTCGCGCTGGACTTTCCCGCTCTTTTTGCCCCGTTGGCGTGTTCTTTCTCCGCCTATGCCTGCAAGCGCGCTTCGCACCGCCGCCTGCAGGCGTTGATAAGAGTCGCGGACAACATAGAGTACGCCTTGTCAAGCAGCATGCAGTCTTTGACCGAGCGCAATCGCATTGAGGCATGCGGTAGCCTGAGGAATGATCCCTCTTTCGAAAAGACTCAGCTGAACAGGAAATTCGAATTTTGCATCAAGCATTCTTATTCCTGCTTTTCTGCCTTTGGAAAAGAAATTTGTTGAATATATTTGCAGAAGCAATAATTAAATTGCAAATATAATGCAATTTCTGATTATATTAATTTTTTAATTAATAATATTTTCTTGGAAATATCAGAATAAGCTTGTTGCAGACACAAACCTAAGATTTTATAATTGCTTTGCATTCTGTTTGAAAATGCTTTCAGCAATGAACATCAAATGAAATTTTGTTCGTTCATATGTTGATTTTCGTAGCCGTATCCGCATTAAGAATGCTGTAAAAAACTTTGCGGGCTAGTCGGTTGGGGACGGCTGGATCAGCAAAGGGAATGAGGAGGTCGTCAAGCTGAACTGCGTCTCTCCAAGAGCCGGCTTCCAGCAGGGAGACGGCCGCTTCCATTTCTGCGGCGCGTTCTCCGCCGCAAGCTGCAGAAGCTTCCGTCAGCCGTCTCGCCGGGGAAGGAGGCTCGCGCTTTCGCCGCCTTTCTCAGCCTGCAGCTCAGGCCTTCAGCAGCATAGGTTGCATGGATCAGCCGGCACACTTCCGGCGGGAACTCGAAGAACGGGAGGACGACTCGTTCCCCTGTCGGGCGTCTGCGTCCAATTTCAGGGCATTTCCGGCCCGGCTCGGACGTCTCGAAAGCCTCGAGCGCCGGCATCGCCG
>CAZUXQ010000314.1:0-2191 GCA_964624425.1 uncultured Sutterella sp. | reverse complement strand
TCATGAAGCCGGCAGCTGCCGCGAACCTGCGAAGCCTTCGCGAGGAGGCCGGCCGCCGTTTCGGACGGCATTTTCTGGGCAGGCTTGAGGCGTTTCTTTTGTCGCGCATGCCGCTTGCGGATTCGACCGGCGCAGTGGCGGCGGCTGAGGCGCTGCTGAATTTTCTTGACGACGAGACGGAAAAGGCACGTCGCCGTCTGGCATTGAACTGCAGGCGTTGCGCATCTCGCAAAGCAAGCGAAGACGACGCGCAACGTCTTTTGTCTCTTTCGGCAGTTCTTTTCAACTGCGCGTCGTGAAGAATCTTCAAGATCGGGAGGGCGTCCGAAACTCCAATCGACAACCCTCTCAATTCGACGAATGGAAAAACCCGAGCGTCAAAGCTCAGCCGAAGATGAAAGGCCGTCTTGGTTTCGCGGATAGAAGACTTGGCTTTCCTTATTCAGGTCATCAGCGCCGCTTCTTTCAAACGCGGAACCTCGAAATGGCTCGGGACGCATCGGCGTCGGCCTGAATATTCGTCAACGCTTTCGAGACGCCGATGCGGCCGTCAAATTAGAAAGCCGAGAATTGGGATCGTCACGAGCGACATCAAGGTCGACCAGAATGTGCCTGCGGCCATCTTCTTGGGGTTGACGCCGAAGTTCGCGCAGAACATCACGCCGAGAGCGGCAACCGGCATCGCGCAGAGGATCATGATGAGATCGGCGTATGTCTTTTCGAGCGGCGCGAAGCGAAGCGCGAAGCCGATCAAAGCCGGAACGACGAGCATCTTGAGAAGGCAGACGACGCAGATGCGGCGGTCGCAGAGCATGTCGCGAAGGCGCAAGTCGGCGAGCGACGAACCAATCACGAGCAGCGACGCGGGGATCGTCGTTTGACCTATCAGCGAGCAGATGTCGGACGCGATCTTGGGCATTTCAATCTGGAACATCGAAAGCGTTGCAGCCGCGTAGGCCGCGATGAGAGGCGGCGTCGCAAGGAGCCGCCAGCTGAATTTGGCTCCGGCGGAACCGGCTACGAAGAGCATCCCTGCGGTGAAGATGAGGATGTTGGCGGGGAGCGTCAGTATGGCCGCATAGAGCACGTATTCGAAGCCGAAAAGCGCCGCCGTCATCGGAAAGCCGATGAAGGCATTGTTCCCGAACGTGAGCATGAACTGAAAGATGCCGCGGTCGGAGTCTTCGACGCGCAGAAGCGCCGTGATCGGGCGCGAAATGAGCGCCATGAAGAGGAAGGCAAGCGTTCCCCACAAAAGAACTGAGAGAATCGAGCCGCTCGACGGAAATTTGCCGGTCATCGCCGAGGCAAGAATCAGAAAAGGCTGCGTCACGTTGATGACGAGCGCCGAAAGCTTGCGGCAGAATGGCGCGTCGAGGTAGCCGAGCTTGTTGGCTATGAAGCCTGTCAGGACGGCGGCGAAAATGACGGCGATGGCGGAAAAAGCTGTGAAGAAGCTCATGGTCGAGCAAGGGGTTGTGGTGTTTTGAAAAAGAAGATGCGCCGCTTGGGAACTGGATGGAATGCTCGGTCCGATTGCGGGCGCGCTCGTTGATGAGACTTTCGGCCGCTTCGGGAAAATCACTGATTGGTTCGGGCTTTCGACTTCGGCATGTTGCCCATGAGGCTGCCGATCAGAAGCAGCGCAAGGCCGAGCACCAGAAGAATGACGGGCGGACAGTAGTTTTTGCTTGCGAAGCACGCAAGCAGCGCGACTTCGAAAAGCGTACATGCGACGCCGAACATGAGAGTTGTTCCTTTCGTTTTATTGGCTAGCAGAAATTGTTCTGTCCCGACGAAGTCTTGCTGCGGAGGCGCCGCCGTTCTCTGAAGCCTTAATTGCCGGGCGGCTGGATCAGCAGCGCCGAAGCGGCTTGCATTGATTGTATTGGCTGAGCCTTATGCGCCGATGGAACTTTGGCTCAAGGCCGCTGCAGGCGGACGCGTTTGCGGCGGGACATTTGCGCCTGATGAGGCTGAAGCGCCTGCGGCATGCGGGACGCTTCGGCGAAGATGCTGCTTTCTGAGCTCGAAAAGCTGGTCGAGCTCTGCGCTCGACAGGTCGCCGATCCAGGATTCGCCCGCAGCGACGGTGAGATCCGCCAGATCGCGCTTTTGCGCGAGCATGTCGTTGATGCGTTCTTCGAAGGTTCCGGCGGTGACGAAGCGGTAGACGAGCACGTCGCGGCGC
>CAZUXQ010000313.1:0-2196 GCA_964624425.1 uncultured Sutterella sp. | reverse complement strand
TCGGCGCGGGCTCCACGGCGCGGCCGACGCCCGGCGGCGTGGCGCGCGCGACGACGACTACGGTCGTGATCTCGTCGCTTCTCATTCTCGGGCGCGGCTCCATGATGACGGCCTGGATGTTCACGACGGTTTGACTGCGAGGCGATTGATTCGAAAGCCCCGCGGCGGATATGAACAACGCGAAAATACGACAAGAAAAGGAAAATGAAGAAGAATCGTTCTTTGGAAATTATGGTCGGCGCCTTCATCGTGCTCGGGTTCCTTGCGGCGCTCTTCATGGCGATGCAGGCCGCAAACCTCGGCAGCTATTCCTTCAGCCGCCAGACCTATACGGTCGAGGCCAATTTCGACAACATCGGCAGCCTGAAGCCGAGAGCGGCCGTGAAGAGCGCAGGCGTGGTCGTGGGCCGCGTGAAGTCGGTCGTCTTCGATCCTGAAACGTTTCAGGCAAGCGTCGCCATGGAAATGGACGCTCGGTATTCCTTCCCGGCCGACAGCTCCGCCAAGATTCTGACGGCCGGCCTTCTGGGCGAACAGTATGTCGGGATTGAAGCCGGCGCCGACGAGGAGAACCTCGGAGACGGCGGCCGCATCAAGCGCACGCAGTCTGCGGTTGTGCTGGAAAATCTGATCAGCCAGTTCCTTTTTCAGACGGCGGAAAAGAGTTCGCAGTAGTCCGCTCCGACAAAAAAGGTGTGTCATGACGACGAAACCTTCCTTCCCCTCTTCAGCAGCCCTGCTTTCGGCGCTTGCGGCGGCCGCGTCGATGCTGGCCGGTTGCGCGCAGATTCCGGCCGATGCCGGACGGAATCCTGCAGACCCCTATGAGCGCTTCAACCGTCATGTGTGGGCCTTCAACGATGCCGTCGACCGCGCGGTGGCGAAGCCCGTCGCCGAAGCCTACGTCGAATGGACGCCGGAATTCGTGCGGCGCCGCGTGAGCAGCGCCGTCGACAATCTGTACGAGCCCAACAACGCGCTCAACAACATTCTTCAGGGCAAAATTGACGACGGCGTCAGCTCGATCTTCCGCTTTCTCGTGAATTCCACGTTCGGGATCGCGGGAATGTTCGACGTCGCAAGCGTGATCGGCATGGAGCCGAAGCCCGAAGACTTCGGCCAAACGCTCGGCGTATGGGGCGTTTCGTCGGGCTCCTATCTGGTTCTGCCGTTCCTCGGGCCTTCGAGCACCCGCGACCTCGCGCGCTATCCGGTGCAGTTTGCGGCAAGTCCGCTCACGTATGCGCTCTGGGACGAGGACTGGTGGATTTCTGCCGGCATCACGACGGTCGTCTTCATTGACGGACGGGCAAGACTTCTTAAGTTCGAAGACCTGAGAAAGAACGTGTTCGACGACTATGTCGCCGTGCGCGAAGTCTATCTCGCCTCGCGGGAAAACGCCGTTCGCGACGGCGTTGCGCCCGAAGGCGAAGAAGCGCTCGGGGGGCTGGCGCCGCTTGATTTCGACGGCGACGAATAATGAATGGACAAAGAGTTTTAGTTGCGAGAGAGACAGAAAAATGCAGCGCAGAACATTGCTGAAGACTGCAGCCGCGGCCGCAGCGGCTTTCTTCGGCGCCGCGGTGCCGGCGTCCGCCGCGGACCTGCCCTACGACGACAAGGGCGATCCCTTTGAATTCATACTGAAGCTGAGCAATGCGGTGCTCGACAGGATCCGCTCCGATGTCTCGATCAAGTCTGGGAATCTCGATGCGGTTCGCGGCTTGGTCGACGACCTCATCATGCCGGCTGTGGACTTCAGGATGATGACCCGCATGACGGTAGGCCCGAAGTGGCGCACCGCCGCGCCTGAGCAGCAGACGGCGCTTCAGGACGGCTTTGAGATGCTTCTCATGCGCGTTTATTCGGGCGCGCTTTCAGCCGTGAGCGACCAGGTCGTCGAACTGCGCCCGACGCGCAGCCGCGCCGTTCGCGACGAGATGGTGATCCGCACGCTCTTGAAGGGCAAGGATCAGTCGCAGCCCGCGAGCCTCGACTACCGCATCTACCGAAACAAGGCGGGATGCTGGAAGATTGTCGACGTCAATATCGAAGGCGTCTGGATGGTTGAAAACTATCGCTCGCAGTTCGCGTCGGTTCTCAATCAGGACGGCGTAGAAGGCCTCATCAAGCTCTTCCGCGAAAAGGACGAAGCGCTCGCGGAGGACGTGCAGGGAAATGCTCCGGGAAAGAAAC
>CAZUXQ010000312.1:0-2204 GCA_964624425.1 uncultured Sutterella sp. | reverse complement strand
CTTTCCGGAATCATGCGTTCCGCGCGGCAGAGGAGGATGTCCGGATAGACGCCTTCTTCGCGCAGCTTCTGGACAGAATGCTGGGTGGGCTTCGTCTTCAGTTCGCCGGCCGACGGTATCCATGGGCAGAGCGTCAGATGAATGAAGCACGTGTTGTTGCGGCCGACGCGGAAGGACATCTGACGGACGGCCTCAACGAACGGCAGCGATTCGATGTCGCCCACCGTTCCGCCGATCTCGACGACGCAGACATCGGGCTTGCCGTCCCAGGCGGACGACGCGCCGCGGGCGATAAATTCCTGAATTTCATTCGTGATGTGCGGAATCACCTGCACGGTCTTGCCGAGATATTCGCCGCGACGCTCCTTGCGCAGCACGCTTTCATAGATCTGGCCGGACGTGAAATTGTTCGGCTTGTGCATCTTCGTGGAGATGAAGCGTTCGTAGTGCCCCAAATCCAAGTCCGTTTCGGCGCCGTCTTCGGTGACGAACACCTCGCCGTGCTGGAACGGCGACATCGTACCCGGATCAACATTGATGTACGGGTCGAGCTTGATCATCGTCACCTTCAAGCCGCGGGATTCAAGAATAGCCGCCAAAGAAGCGGCGGCGATGCCTTTACCCAGAGAGGAGACAACGCCGCCGGTCACAAATACGTACTTGGTCATGGGATTCCAACCAGAGATGAGACAGGTAAACAATCAAGCCGCGATTATAACGAGGCGCAGCGAAGTTCAAGCGCCAACCGCAAGAGTTCGCTTCTCTTGATCTTGGGATCGAGCTCAAGAGATTTTCGCATGCCGCGCGTGCCTTCGTTGGCTGAAGCTTAAGGCGGGATTGCGCGAAAGCCGCCGCGCATCCGACAGCAGCGGAAAGAATTAAGTCTTTGAAGCATTCGCCGAAGCGCCCTGAGGACGGGCAGCTTCTTGCCCGCGGCACGATTCGCACTCGCAGCCGCAGGCCCATTCGGGCTGCACAGTCACGTGGTCGATGCCGAATTTTTCGCGGATGCCTGTCCGGATGTTGTTGAGAATGACGGGCCAACACTCAGGCGACGTGATCGAGACGTGGCACTGCACGGCGCCATGACCCGGACTCATCGTCCAGACGTGAAGATCGTGCACGCGCTCGACATTCGGAATCGACTGAATGAGTTCGCCCACCTCGACATATTCGATCCCCTCGGGCGTGCTGTCCAGCAGAACCCGCACGGAATCGCGCAGCACGGTCCAGATCGCGTGAAGAAGCATCACGCCCACGAACATCGAGAGAATCGGATCGATAATCGTCGGACCGCCCATCATGATGATGCAACCCGCGGCAATGGCCGCGACCGATCCCAACAGGTCGCCCATGACGTGCAGCAGCGCTGCACGCGCATTCATGTTCTTGCGGTCTCGCGAAAGCGACCAGGCGACGCCCACATTGATGAGGAAGCCCGCGAAGGCGATCATCATGACGCTGCCGCCCGCGACGTCCTGCGGCGTCTGAATGCGCTCGCACGCTTCGACGAAAAGCCAAATGACGACGCCGAACATGATGAGGGCGTTCACGAAGGCGGCGACGACTTCGACGCGTCCGTGCCCGTAGTTGTGCACATGGTCGGCTCCTTTGAGCGCGATGCGGTTCGCAATGAGCGCCAAGAGAAGGCTCGCCGAATCGGTTGCCATGTGTCCCGCATCGCCGATAAGGGCGAGCGAATTCGCCCAGAAGCCGCCCAGAAGTTCGATCGCGGAGAAAGAAAGCGTCAAAAGAACGGCGACGCCCAAAACGGACGCCCGTGCTTTTTCATTCGCGTGCGAATACGCGCTGTCGCCCGCTTCGTGCCGATAGAATGAGCGTTCGAGCCGCTCGCGCCTTTCGTTGTCCGCAAGCGCTTGAGCGCTGCCGGAGACCTGCTCTTCGGCCTTCTTGAAAAGATCCGCCGTCATGACCGGCCTTTTTAATAATGGTGAGTCGTTGAGGATCGGCGCCCGAAAGCGCCCGGTCGAGTTTTCTTTTTCAAGATGACGAAAAAACCGCCCGAGCGCCCGGCAGGGGCCGCAAGCGGTTTTTCCTTCAGCTTTCGCGCCGATTATAAAAAGCGGACTCCGGGAAGCGCTTTGGCTTGCATCAAAGCACCCCGCGGCGGTCCTTCGCTTGTTTCAGACTCGTACAAGTTAGTTCTGCTTGCCGATCAGCGGCGTCACGGTCGTGTTGCCGGA
>CAZUXQ010000311.1:0-2210 GCA_964624425.1 uncultured Sutterella sp. | reverse complement strand
TTTCAGCAGTTCGGCCTGGCACTTCATATTGAGGCCGGCAAATCGGGCTTCATCACGTCGCTTTACATCGTGCTCGTGCCGCTCTTGGGACTTCTGCTCGGAAAATGCTGCCGAAAGCTTGTCTGGGCATCCGTGGCGCTTGCCTGCGTTGGTCTCTGGTACCTCTGCATTCCGGAAAACAGCGTCGAAGAAGGCTTCACGATCGCCGCGGGCGACATCTTCACGCTGGTCTGCGCCTTCATCTTTTCGCTTCACATCCTCGTCATTTCTCACTTCGTGACGAAGGTGAATCCCCTTGAACTCTCGCTCGGGCAGTTTGCGGCCGGATCCTTTTTTGCGCTCATCGCGATGCTTCTCACAGGGCTTCCCACGATCGAGGGCCTGTGCGCGGCATGCCTCCCGATTCTCTGGGCAGGCATCATGAGCAACGGCATTGCCTACACGCTTCAAATCGTCGGCCAGCGCGGCATGAATGACACTGTGGCGAGCCTCATCATGTCGCTCGAAAGCGTCGTTTCTGTGCTGGCGGGCTGGATCATGCTCAATCAGGTGCTCTCGATGCGCGAACTCTTCGGCTGCCTCGTCATGGGAACAGCCGTTGTTCTCGCACAACTGCCGGAAAGAACGGAAAAGGCGAAGAAAACCGCTTCGTGACGAAGCCTGCGTGATGCGTCAACTTGCGCACGCAGCGGCCTGTTCGACAATGGTTTTGACCACAGGCGCATCCGCATCGAAGCAACCCAATATTGAAAAAACGAAGATGGGACCGAGGGCTTTTTTGCCTTTTTGAATTCATCACTTGACATTGCGGCAAAGAAGCGCTGCCATAAGAAAAACTCACAACAAAGGAAGACATCGCAGCCTATTTCTTCTTCGTCGACAAGTACGGCAAAAGGACCCTTCATCCCAGATGAAGATCCAGATCAAGACTCTGATGGCGCGCAGTCTGCACTATGCCAACCAGCTCGACAGTGCAGGAACACCAGCAGGCCGAGGATTTCTGCGCCGGCTGTCGCTGACATAAGCATTCCGCAGGGACTCTGACTCAAACGATCAAGATGCCGCACCTCAGACATTTTGGCCCCATAAAAAGACTTCATCCGAAACTCTCGCCGAATCTCGGACGGTATTCGGGTTCTCTGGACAAAAATGCAGAAGCTCTTTTGACAGATCAGTCCGCTAGTCCTTGGTCGGCTCAGCAGAGGGCTTCGCTTCGGGAGCGGGAACGGGCGCAGCCGCAGGCTTCGCTTCGACCTTTGGTTCCGCCTTGGGAGCGGGAGCCTTCGCCGTTTCGGTCTTCGGAACAATCTTGGCGGCAGGCTTTGCAGCCATCGTCTTAGCCTGCGTCGCATCAGCAACGGCAACTGTCTTCTTCGCCGTCGTACGGCGAGTTGTCGTGCGGCGCGTCGTCTTGACTGCCGCTGCTTTGGCAGCAGGCTCCGCAACGGGCTTGGCGGCAGGCTTCTTCGCCAACGACTTGGGTGCGGGCTTTTCAGCCTTCTTCTCGGCCTTGAGCTCTGCCTTCTCGGACTTCTTCGTCTTTCTGGCGGGCTTTTCGCCTGCGGTGAGGATCGGCTGTTCCGGTTCCCTGCCATAAGCCTTGGCAGCCAAGAAGCGGACGACCTCGCCGCAGAATTCGTCAAGAACGCTCTCGAGCGACATATTCATTTCGTCGGCGAAATCGACAATGCGGTCATACGTATCGCGGTCGACCTTGATCTTAGATTTGAATTTGATCTTTGGCATGGGGGAATTCCTCCTAATTATCGAGCGTTTGCTTCTTGATTTCCCTCGGCTTTTATCGGCGAGATCTTTCAATTCAACTGTAGCACGCTTGAAGCGACGAGAATTCGGAAGAATGCCGCAATTTCAAAGAAATTTGCGGCATTCTCCCCTCGGCGCCTCAATGCATATCTATCTCGTCATCCGCGAATCGGCAGCAGCGGTTCGAAATTCTTCATGCCGACGAGCGCGAGCACGGTGAGAATTGCGAGCTGGGGACCGAGTTCGATGTGATCCATGATGAAATTTTCGCCAAGCGAGTGTGCGCCGCAGCCTTTGCCGCCGCCGCAAATGCAGGTTGATGGAATGTCGAGCGCCATGGCCGGGTTCGCATCCGTAGAGTAGAAGCCGAAAGCCTTGAGCTCAATGCCGAGCTGCTTTTGCGCGGCGCGGGCGCACTGTATCACGGGACAGTCTCCCGACGGCAC
>CAZUXQ010000310.1:0-2214 GCA_964624425.1 uncultured Sutterella sp. | reverse complement strand
GCCGGGCTTTCGACTGCGCGCTTTGCGGGTGATTTCGATCCTGCGTCAGGCGAGGCTCGCTTCCGGAATCTTCGTCACGTCCACCCAGCAGAGCGCTCCGGAAGCGCGTTCGATTTCGGGGATCGTGAGGCGCACGCCGCTTGTGGGGCTGCCGCAGGCGGGGATCACCGCTTCAAAGCGCTTGAGGCTGTCGTCAAGGCAGATCTCGACGCCATCCTTGACGCCGAAGGGGCAGACGCCTCCGGGCGGGTGTCCGACAAGGCCTTCAACCAGATCGCCCGGAATCATCCTGGCCTTCGTTTTGAAGCGATCCTTGAATTTGCGGTTGTCGATTTTGGCGTCGCCCGCCGCCACGATGAGGAGCGGCCCCGTCGGCAGCAAAAGAGCGATGGTTTTGGCAATGTGTTCCGGCTTGCAGTGAAATTTCTGCGCGGCAAGCTCGACCGTAGCCGTGGAGGCTGCGAAAATCTGGATGCGGTCTGCAAGACCGAAGGCGGCCAAGTGGCGCTGAGCGGCTTCAAAACTCATGATTCGGCGAAAAGAAGGCGTTGGCGGATTCGATCATTGGAAAAAATCGGCGGCATCCATCATAACGGGCATTGATTGGAAAAACGCCTTGGCTGAAGGCGTCATGCGTCAAGCTTCGACGGAAGGATTCGTTTTTCACGGCGGCGCTCATGGAGTCGGAAGTCGGCAAAGCTCTGGCCGCGCGAAGTCTTCCGGAGATGCCGTACGGAGCTTCCTGAAGCGCGAGTCCCGGTCTGCTTTCTGCAATCGCGAAACAGTTGACGCTTGAGCCGGCTTTGTCCCTGCTTGGCAATCCAGCATGTCCGAAATTCGCGTCCCGGCCCCAATCGGTCTGCATGCCGGGCATCGCGGCCGCGCATCAGCAGTCGGGCGCGGTTGCGTCTCGTCGTCTTTCTTCGAATTCCGCCGCTCTTTTTTCTTCTGCCGTGTCAGTCGTTCTGGCGACGACCCGAACAACTTCCGAACAGCGTGCGTTCGGTCTTGCGGATTCGCTCAAATTTGCGGCGGGCGACGAGGCGGTCGATTCGCTGGAAAAACGGAAGACTATGCGCGGGCTTGAAGCCGCGATGAGTTCGTCGACCATCATCGACTGCTTGGCGGCGTGCATGAAGGTCGAAGAGAAAAGCGTCGAGGACGTGCTCAAGAATGTTGAAGCGAAGTTCATCCTGATTCGTCTTCTGCAGAGGGTGCTGCAGCCGCCGACTGTGCTCCTTTTCGAGCCGCTCGTGTCGGTCGCGGCGGCGCAGGGTTTGGGTCGATCGGCAGCTTAACGAAGCGCTTGGCGCTGCGGCGCTCAAGAAGACCGTCGAGGACGCGAGACCGCGAAGGCCTTTCGTGCGGCTCCCGCCGAGGCCGCGAATCTTATTTTTATCGAAGCCGAGCCGGAAAAGTGCTGAGCCGCGATGGCGAAGCGCGGGTCTCTTCCTGCCAATGCGGCCGAAGGCTGCGCAAAATGGCGCGCTTCTCAATCTGCGGCGCCGAAGACGGTCAAGGCCGATCCGGCGTTCGAATGCAGCCGCTCGACGCCAAGACGCAGCAAGGGCTTTGCGCCGACCGCCTCAGCGTTTCGCAAGGCGGCGTACGGATCATCAATCTCGGCTTCATGCTCCCTGCAGTTGCGTCTCTTGCGCTTGCGGTCGAATCAGATTGCGGGAAGTCATCGCTCCTTGAGGCGCCTGAGTCGTCGGAGGACGCATTTTCTGGGGCGGCGCAGGCGAAAACGGCGCTTTCCATAAATCTAAAGCCGGCTTTTCCCTGCGGCATCTTGCCGAAGATCGTGCCGCTGCCGCTTCTGTTTGCCGATCGTCGGGATCGGCAGTCTGACGAGAATGCTCAGCGGCATTCTCGGACGCTCCATTCTCGGCGTGATGCTCTGCGCCGGCATTGCGGCTGCGGAAAAGCGGGCGCATTGAGAATGGCGGCCAATGCCCGAACGACGGGAAAAGGAGAAATCGGGCGCCGGCCAAGATTCCGGCCGTCCGCTTTCTAAGGAAGCAGCCGCTTTTGAACCGGTCTCAGAGAGCCGATTCGATGAATGCGCGGAGTTCGCCGGGCGTCTTCACTTCAACGAGGCGAGCTTCGAGCGGCTTGCCGCTCTTGAAGATCATCATCGTCGGGATGTGCTGCACGCCGAGCTGAGCCTTCAGATTCGGGTTCTGATCGCTGTCGGCGTAGGCAAAGACGAGC
>CAZUXQ010000309.1:0-2243 GCA_964624425.1 uncultured Sutterella sp. | reverse complement strand
TTAAAGCGTCTTGTGGCAGGTGCGGGCGACGACGTCGAGCTGCTGCTCGCGCGTGAGGTCGATGAACTTCACGGCGTAGCCGGAAACCCGGATCGTGAAGTTGGCGTACTCGGGCTTTTCCGGGTGCTCCATCGCATCGAGCAGTTTTTCGGCTCCGAAGACGTTGACGTTCAGATGATGGGCGCCGCGGGCAAAGTAGCCGTCCAGGACGGCGGCGAGGTTCTTCGCGCGTTCTTCCACCGAGCGACCGAGCGCCTCCGGACTGATCGTCTGCGTGTTCGAGATGCCGTCGAGCGCGTATTCGTACGGAAGCTTCGCCGCCGAATTGAGCGAGGCGAGAAGGCCGTTCTTTTCCGCGCCGTAGGACGGGTTCGCGCCCGGCGAGAGCGGTTCGCCCGCCTTGCGCCCGTCGGGCAGCGCTCCCGTAGCCTTGCCGTACATCACGTTCGACGTGATCGTGAGAATCGATGTGGTGGGCTCCGAGCCGCGGTACGTGCGGTGCTTCTTGACCATCTTGATGAAGGTGCGCAGCACCCACACGGCCATCTCGTCGGCTCGGTCGTCGTCGTTGCCGTAGCGCGGAAACTCGCCTTCGACTTCAAAGTCGACGGCCGCGCCCGATTCATTGCGCACCGGCTTCACCTTGGCGTACTTGATCGCGCAGAGCGAGTCCACGACATGCGAGAAGCCCGCAATGCCCGTCGCGAACGTGCGCCGCACGTTCGTGTCGATGAGCGCGAGCTCGGCGGCTTCGTAGTAGTACTTGTCGTGCATGCAGTGAATGAGGTTGAGCGTGTTGACGTACAGGCCGGCAAGCCAATCCATCATCGGCACGAACCGGTCCATCACTTCGTCGTAGTCGAGGACTTCGGACGTGATCGGACGATATTTGGGCGAAACCTGCTGGCCGGTCCTTTCGTCTGCGCCGCCGTTGACGGCGTAGAGAAGCGCCTTGGCAAGGTTGGCTCGCGCACCGAAAAACTGCATTTCCCTGCCGGTTTCGGTCGCGGACACGCAGCAGCAGATCGAGTAGTCGTCGCCCCAGATCGGACGCATCACGTCGTCGTTTTCATACTGCACCGAGCTCGTCAGCACCGAGATCTTCGCGGCGTAGCGCCGGAAGGCGGACGGCAGCTTGTCCGTGTAGAGAACCGTGAGGTTCGGTTCCGGCGCCGGCCCCATGTTTTCGAGCGTATGCAGAAAGCGGAAGTCGTTCTTCGTCACCATCGAGCGGCCGTCCATGCCGATGCCGCCCATCGCAAGCGTGGCCCACACCGGATCGCCCGAGAAGAGCTGGTTGTAGGAGGGTATCCGGGCGAACTTCACCATGCGGAACTTCATGACGAGGTGGTCGATGAGTTCCTGGGCTTCTTCTTCCGTGAGGGCGCCTTCCTCGAAGTCCCGCTCGATGTAGATGTCCAGAAAGGTCGAAATGCGGCCCACGGACATCGCGGCGCCGTTCTGCGTCTTGACGGCGGCAAGATACCCGAAGTAAAGCCACTGCACGGCTTCGCGGGCGTTTTCCGCAGGCCGCGAAATGTCGAAGCCGTAGTCGGCGGCCATCTGCTTCATCTGCCCGAGCGCGCGGATCTGTTCGGAAACTTCTTCGCGCAGGCGGATGACGTCGTCCGTCATCGCGCCGCAGCCGCAGTTGAGCAGATCCTCCTCCTTTTCGGCAATGAGGCGGTCGATGCCGTACAGCGCAACGCGCCGGTAGTCGCCCACGATTCGGCCGCGGCCGTACGTATCCGGAAGGCCCGTGATGATCTTGTTCCTGCGCGCCATGCGCATTTCGGGCGTGTACGCGTCGTAGACGCCCTGATTGTGCGTCTTGCGGTATTCCGTGAAGATCTGCTCGAACTTCGGATTCGGCTCGTAGCCGTAGGTCCTGCAGGCTTCCTGCGCCATGCGGATGCCGCCGTAGGGCATGAAGGCGCGCTTCAAGGGCTTGTCGGTCTGAAGACCCACAACCTTTTCAAGGTCCTTCAATTCGTCCTTGATGTAGGCGGCCTTGTAGGCGGTGATGCTCGAAACGACTTCGGTCTCCATGTCGAGGACGCCGCCCTTGGCCCGCTCCTCCTTCTGGAGCCTCTGCAGCTCATCCCACAGCGCGTCCGTGGCCTTCGTGGGGCCTGCAAGAAAGCCTTCGCCGCCGTCGTAGGCTTTGTAGTTCTGCTGGATGAAGTCGCGCACGTTCACGTCCATCTGCCAGTGCGTGCCTTTAAAGCCTCGCCAGGCTTCGC
>CAZUXQ010000308.1:0-2253 GCA_964624425.1 uncultured Sutterella sp. | reverse complement strand
TGCGTCGGCTTTTCGACGACGAGCTCTCGGCCAAGACGATTCGCCGGCATCTTTTGGAGCTGCAGGCCTTCTGGGAAGAACGAGCGCTTCGCCTGGAAGAGCTTTCCGACGGATGCTGGCGCTTTCGCACGGCCGAAGAGATTCAGCCTCATCTTCTGAAGCTGGTTCCGGAGCGTCCGCAGCGCTATTCGCGGGCGGCGCTGGAAACGCTTGCGATCATTGCTTATCGTCAGCCGGTAACGCGCGGCGACATCGAAGCGCTTCGCGGCGTTGCCGTCAATCCGGCAGTCATCCGTCAGTTTGAGGACCGCGGCTGGATTGAGACGGTCGGCTTTCGAGAGACGCCGGGGCGTCCGGCGCTGCTGGGCACGACGAAGACGTTTTTGACTGATTTTGGATTAAGGAGCTTGGCGGATTTGCCGAGCATTGATGCCGTGCCTGACGAAGCGTTTGCGCTCGGCGATTTGAGTCCCGCGTCGAATGCGCCTGTCGGAGCCGTTCAGACGCAAGAGGAGTTGGATTTTGGTTCGCAAGAATAATGCTTTCGGCGGTCGGCATCGAATGAATGCACAGGACAGGCGCACGCCTTTCCGTGCGCCTCAGAAAAGGAAACCGGCCGCCAAGGGAGCGGCGAGAGGCCTCTGCAAGGGCAAGCGCGCCGGCTTGACGAGCGCGGACGCCGCCTTCGGCGCTTTCCTCAAGGGGCTGGCTTTGGGCGGAGGCATCGCCGACGCTGAGGTTGCGGCCCGCGAAGCCGGTCAGGCGGCGGAAGCGGAAAAGCGCTCGGAAAGGACCGAAAAGCTTCAGAAGGCTCTTGCCGAAGCAGGCTGCGGTTCTCGCCGAGAGATGGAGGCGCTGATCGCGTCCGGCGTCGTGACGATCAACGGCAGGACGGCCAGGATCGGCGACCGCGTTGCTGCGGCAGATGTCGTCCGCATTGAAGGCCGTCTGGTGAATCGCGCCAAAGCGCGGGAAGAAGGCGTTCGCGTGCTGCTCTATCACAAGCCGGCCGGCGAAATCGTTTCCCGAGACGACCCTGAAGGCCGTCCGTCGGTCTTCGACCGGCTGCCGCGCTTGGCAAGCGGCCGCTGGGTGGCTGTCGGCCGCCTGGATTTCAATACGGAAGGCCTTCTGCTCTTTACGACGTCCGGATCGCTTGCCAATCGACTGATGCATCCGCGCTATGAAATGGAGCGCGAATATGCCGTTCGAACGGCCGGCGAAATCAAGCCCGAAGACATCCTCAGGCTCACGACGGGCGTCGAGCTTGAAGACGGCCCGGCCAAGTTCGAAAGCTTCCGGGACGAGGGCGGCCAAGGGCTGAACCACTGGTACCGCGCAACGATCAAGGAAGGCCGAAACCGCGAAGTCCGCCGCCTCTTTGAGGCCGTCAACCTGACGGTTTCGCGCCTCATTCGCGTGCGCTGCGGCTCCGTCGCGCTGCCGAAGCGCCTTCCGCGCGGCAAAGCCGTTGAGCTCGAGCCGCAGGAGGTCGGCGCCTTGATTGCCGAACTGAAGAAGGAGGCGAAGAAGCTTGCGCCGGCGATCGACGCCAAGGCTGCGGCAAAGAAGTCTGAAAAGGAAGCGGCTCGCCGCAAGGCGCGCGCGCAGCGCGATTCGGGCCGCGGCGGGAAGAGCGGCCGGGACGCCGCTTTCGGCAGGAAGTCCGGAGCCGCCTGCTTCAGGGCCGGTTCTTCCGACCGCACGGGCGTCCCCTTTGTTTCGGCGCGCGATATGTCGGATCGTCCGACGCAGCGAAAGACCGGCACGGCGGGCGGGAAGCCCGCAGGCAGGGCGGGACGCCGCTAGGCTCTGAAAAGTCCTGCGGAGAATCGAAGAAAATCGGCGGATCGCGCTTGCAAGCAATGCGCCGATTTCATAAAATCACTGAAATTCTTCGGATCCCGCTCTGCTGAGGGCGGCGAGCGCTCTTTGCCGCAAGAGAGCGCCATGCGGACGCAGATCTTTTCCGACAAGCCTTGAGAGGCGCGCCGCGAAGAGATGATGCGTCGGACAGGCATGAGTCCGAAGCGTCGCATTCTGGCGGCAGGAACGGACGCGCACGCGATGCGCCGTCGATGGAGTTCACTGCCGCAGCTTCCGGCATTCCGTCATTGAGCGGGATTCCAAAGGGCGTGAAATGGGCATTGCGCCCATTTTTTTTTTGTTTTTTTTGAGCGTCTTTTCGCGTCTGCCCCGTTTCGGCGGCCTGCCTGCGGCATGGCCGGTTTCCCGAAAGGCATCGCGCTGAGA
>CAZUXQ010000307.1:0-2254 GCA_964624425.1 uncultured Sutterella sp. | reverse complement strand
GTGCGCGTACGCCGAGCGGGAGCCGGCTGCCGTCGACGATTTCGTCGTCGCGAAGACCTGCGTCCCTGAGCGTCCGAGCGACGACTTGTGCGGTTGGCTGGTATGAACGGTTAAGGTCGATGGCGTGATGGTAGAGGCCTAGGAGCACGACGGAGATGGCGGTCATGCCGCCCGCAGCAAGCCAAGGACCGCGCCAGGCGACGACGGGCTTGTGCGTGAGGCGCCAGACGACGAAGACGAACCAGACAACGGTAATGGCGAAACTTGCGGCGAAGCTCAGGCCGAACATTGGCTTAACGCCGGGAGCAAGCATGTCGATCGAGCGGGCCATCTTCGGGGCGAAGTTCGTGAGCCAGGCAAGCCAATAGATCCAGAGCGTGAGAATCCCGAGACTGAAGATCGAAAGCGAGAACCAGTCGAGAATGTTCTTGTGGTTCTTTCGGACGGTGTTGAGAGAAAAGGCTGCAAATGCGGCCATGCTCGGAATGAAGTCGAGAAAGACGATGTCTGCTGACTGCGAGCTCGAGAAGAAGGCGGCAAAGATGCTTGTTGCCGTTGTCGCAAGCGGCACGAATAAGTGCGAGCGGTCAAGCGCATGCCGCCAGCTGTAGATGCCCCAGAGGAAGAGCGGCCAGATCGGGCAGAGATACCAGGCGAAGTTTTCGCCGAGCCACTCCAAAGTCGAAAGGCTCACGAGACCGAAGTTGGAGGCCTGAGCGCTCGCCCAGCCGACGATCCAGTCGGCAAGCGCATTCGGGTCGACGAGCAGCGCAAGACCGAGCCAGAAAAGAATCGGAAGAGCTGCGCAGAAGATGAGAATGATGAATCGGACGTCGCGCTTTTTCGCGTAGCCGCGCACGATGCCGTTTACTATGAGAGACGCCGCAAGAAGCCAGATGCCGGCAAACAAGGTCGAAGCAAGCGCGGCGGCTCCAGCAGCAAGTCCCGCGATGGCTGTTCCGACATAAGGGTGCTTGAGTACATAAGCGAGCCCGAAAAAATTGATGCAGGCGTTTGTGAGGAGAGCAATGTCCGGAATTGCTTCGTGCTGACGAGTGACGATGCCGAAAGTCGCGACGAAAAGAAGTACGCAGCAGTCCGCAACAACGCGGGCGTAATCGCCCGACTTCGCTTCGCCGCCGAAGGCGAAGGCGACCGGCTGCGCTTCGGGACGACGCGCGAGCGTCCACGTGCCCCACCAGAGCGCGAGCACGGAAAGCGCAAACCAGAAGATCGACGCGGCGCGATAGGCGAGAACGTCGCCGGCGATGCCGGAGAAGAGTTTGATGAAGACGGCCGAAACCCAAGCCGTCATGGGACCCGCGGAATAGACGGGCTCTCCCGTGATGTTTGGCAAGAGCCAATCGATTGTCGAGCCCTGAGCGGCCGTCCATGCGATGCCGAAGCTTTCGGCGTCACGAAGCGTCCACAAGTCTGATGCCCACAATCCGCAGAGACTGAAGATGGCGAGAAGAACGCAAAAAGCATATCGAGGAAGCTTTCTTGCGGCTTCTATGGACATTTTGGCGGGTGTCGGACGCTGACTCAGCACGGTTCAATGGCTTATGAAACTACGCAGGAAAAGATAGCACGCTTGAAAAGGGTTGGTCGGCGCGAATCGCAAGCGAAGGAAGAAAGTGCATCAAATCGGTTCGAACCGTAGTCAAATGCAATGACAAGAGGTTCGAATCCTAGGCGCCAACAAAGAAAGGAGAGTTCTTTTTGAAGAACTCTCCTTCTCCGATCGGTCTCAGGCGATTTGCCGGGCCGGATATTACTTGGCGGCCTTCGCGGCGGCAGCGGCTTCGTTGAGAGCCTTCTGCTTGTTGGCGAACTTCGCGCGGAACTTTTCAACGCGGCCGGCCTCGACGATGCGGGTCTGAGCGCCCGTGTAGAACGGATGGCTGGCGGACGATGTATCGAGCTTGAAGAGCGGATAGGTCTTGCCGTCGATTTCAATCGTTTCCTTCGTCTGAACGGAGGACGGGATAATAAATGTTTTGTTGATCGAAAGGTCGACGAACGCGACTTCGCGGTACTCGGGGTGAATATTCGGCTTCATTTTTAACGGTATTCCTAGTTTTGTTTGTCGGTCGCCCTGGCGGCCTTGCGCGTCCGCCCGAGTCGGTCGGGTCTTACGACGGGCATGCGAACCCACGTGCCAACTGGGAAAGCTTGCAATTTTTGCATAAGACGGTGTCTGATGCAACTAAAAAGAAGCTGTGTTTACAAGAAATACATAAATGCATGCCTC
>CAZUXQ010000306.1:0-2260 GCA_964624425.1 uncultured Sutterella sp. | reverse complement strand
CGGTCGATCCGTTCCTAGCCGAACTGAAGTGAAGCGAAGCATTGAATCGACGCTCGAATATCCGCGCAAAGCGCGCGCCCTGCGCCTCGAAGGCACGGCCGTCGTGCAGTTCATCATCTCAACGGACGAACTTGTCGTCTTCGAGAGTTCCGGCAAGCCGCTTCTAGACCGCATGGCGCTCAAAACCGTTCGGAAGGCCGAGTCGATCTGGTAGAAATCGACGCATGCCGCGAAGCTCCTGCCGGTGTGATTCGAACTCAAAGGCTAAGTCTTTTCAAAGCGCCGAGCACAAAAAGGCCGCTGATGCATCTCGCTGCAAAAGCGGCCTTGTTTTTCAGGCGTCATGAGAAAGCATTAGTGCCTGCCGCAACATTCGCCTTCTTCTTTTTCATGATCATGACGGCCGCAGCAGCAGCCTTCTTCATGGTCATGCCGGTGATGACCGCCGCAACCGCACTCGCCTTCTCCGTGATGATGGCCGTGACCGCCGCAGCAGCATTCGCCTTCTTCCTTTTCGTGATCATGACGGCCGCAGCAGCAGCCTTCTTCATGGTCGTGCCGGTGATGACCGCCGCAACTGCCGCGGCGCGGTTCGATGCGGATCGGATCGAACGGCGCGTGGTCCTCGACGGTCGTAAGCCCCACCATTGCGAGCATCTGTGCGAGGTTGGGCTGAGGCAACACGGCAAAGCCATTGGGCGAGTCGGCCACGCGCACGCCGCGAGCAGCAAGCGCCGCAACGGCTTCGCGCATGACGTCGACGTCGCCCGTCACGCGGAGAATCTTTTCGGCAGCCGGACGCACCACCCAGAAGGCTCCCGTTTCATCAAGGAAGACGTCGTTCACTTCGAGCGGGCGCATTTCGGCGGCAGTCACCTGGACGAGACCGGCTTCGGCATGAATTTCCTTCGGGCACTCGAGGCGCTCGGCGCTTGTGAGCGTCAGCTTATGGGCCTTCTCGAGGATGGTTTTCGCGGGCGCCGCCTGAGGCGGAAGAAGTTTGGCAAGCGTGGTCATGAGATCAAAAGCCTTACGTAAAGAACCAGCGCACCGAACGAACGGCGGCTCAAAAACTGCATCTTTGCTTATTGTACGAGCGCGGACGCTTCCGCGCACTTTCAAATGCTTGCGAAATGCTTCGAAAGGCGCCGCGAAAAAAATCTGCATCGATGAAACTTACGAGATCACTGCGCCGAGCGCATCGGCGAGTCGGTCGACCGCAATTACCTCAAGCCCTTCGAGCGGATGCTTCGGCGCATTCGCTCGCGGAATAACGGCCTTCGCAAAGCCCAATTTGGCCGCTTCGCGAAGACGCTCCTGCCCTCTCGGCGCCGGGCGGATTTCGCCCGAAAGGCCCACTTCGCCGAAAACGACGAGACCGCGCGCGAGCGGCTTATTGCGGAAGCTCGAATAAATGGCCGCCGTCACGGCGAGATCAGCCGCCGTTTCGCTGATCTTGACGCCGCCCACGGCATTGACGAAAACATCCTGGTCGAAGAGCGCGATTCCGGCATGGCGATGCAGCACGGCCAAGAGCATCGCAAGGCGCTGCTGATCGATGCCGACGGAAAGACGTCTCGGCGCAGGCACATGCGACTGATCGACCAACGCCTGAATTTCAACGAGGATGGGACGGCTGCCTTCCTGCGCAACGAGAACGGTCGAACCCGGAATGTCGGAACGGTATTCGGAGAGGAAGATCGCCGACGGATTCGTTACGCCGCGCAGCCCGTGATCCGTCATGGCAAAGACGCCGAGTTCGTTCACTGCGCCGAAGCGGTTCTTGAAGGCCCGCACGAGACGGAAGTTCGAATGCGCGTCGCCTTCGAAATAAAGCACCGTATCGACGATGTGCTCGAGAATTCGAGGGCCGGCCAAAGCGCCGTCCTTCGTAACGTGCCCGACGAAGAAAAGCGCAACGCCGCAGGCCTTGGCGCGGCGCGTCAGCCCCGCCGCACATTCGCGCACCTGCGATACGGATCCCGGCGCGCTCTCGAGTTCTCCCGAGAAGAGCGTCTGAATGGAGTCGATCACGACAAACGCCGGCTTTTCTTTTTCGATCACGGCCTCGATGTGCTCGAGCTCGACTTCGCTCATGAGCCTCAGGCCTCTGAGAGGAAGCTGCAGGCGCTGCGCGCGAAGCGCAATCTGCGAGGCGCTTTCCTCGCCCGAGACGTAGACGCAGGAGACGCCCGCCGCAGCGAGGCGCGCCATCACTTGAAGCAGCAGCGTCGACTTTCCAATGCCGGGGTCGCCGCCA
>CAZUXQ010000305.1:0-2263 GCA_964624425.1 uncultured Sutterella sp. | reverse complement strand
TTACCGGAAGAGTTGTTATCTGATGCCGTCCAGATTCCTCTGAATATCGACATCAATGTTGTGAACCCAATTATTGTACTTGTTGTGAATTGTGTCTTTATCAGCTTTCAGATTCTGGCTGGAGACGTATTTGATGGAGTACTCCTGGTTGGTATATGAAACTTCTACGACAGCCACGTGTTTACGAACACGAAGTATCGCCTTAATCAGGCCGGGTTCAGATTTTGCAATTTTCCAGCCTCGTTTTTCGAAGCTTTGAATGATGGCGTCTCTGACTTCTTCGGTAGTGTACTGGCCGGCAGTCAGATAGGTCTGAGGATTTTCGATAGGTTCAACCCAGGCCGAGCAGCCTGCGAGACCGATAGCTGCGGCCAACGCAAAAGCGGCGAATTGCTTTTTCATGGTGAAATTTTCCTCATCAGAGAGACAAAAAAACAAACATCGAAGATTTTTAAGGCGTTGCATCAGATTTATCTGACGAGCACCGAATTTCGAACAAGTATACATTTTTTTCTGAAAATAGAATGAATTCGGAAAAGGCGGTTCGCCTTGCAGCAGGGCTGACGCATTAGCAAAAGCGTTGAGAACCGTCCCGGCAGGTCGAGCGATGTGTTCTGCGGCACGGGTTTGATGGGCGCTGCTATTCCTGTTTCCATTCCTTCCAGAGCCTGAAATTCTGTCCGTCAGGCTGAAGACAGCATCCAGCACCCGGCGAAGCAAATTTTCAATACGCCGATGATTTCGAACGGTTCGCAAGCGTTGCCGAGCGACGCATCGTTCTTCAAAAAGCCGGCTCGAAATTCAGCGGATCCTCATGGGTGATTATGCGTCTGTGGCGGAGAACTGAAGCACGCCTCATGAAAATTATGCGAGCGCGGCGCGGATGCGTTCGAGCACGTTGGCGCGGCCGATCAGGCAGAGCGTGATGTCGATCTGCGGGGTGCGTTCGGCGGCGCAGACGCAGACGCGCAACGGATTGGCGAGCACCTTCATCGGGATTTCGCGTTCGGCCATCACGGCCTGAATGCAGCCGTAGACGTTTTCGGGCGTCATGTCTGCAAGCGCGGCGAGCTTTTCGCCGAAGAGCGCGAGCGCTTCACGGCCGCCGTCGGCAAGCGCGGCGTCTTTGGCGGCGGCATCAACTTTCGGTTCGATATAGAAGAAGAGCGCGTTGTCGGCCAGCTTTTCAAGCGTCGCGGCGCGGTTCTTCAGCAGGCCGCAGACAGCGGCAAGGTCGGGACCGCCGTCGATTCTGCCGCCGCGGGCTTCGATGCGAGGCGCAACGAGGCCGGCCAGGCGCTTGTCGCAGGCTTCCTTCATGTACTGCTGGTTGAGCCATTCGAGCTTCTTCCAGTCGATGCGGGCGGAAGCGCGCGAGCAGTCGGCAAGTTCGAAAATTTCGGCGAGTTCGTCGCGCGAGAACTTTTCCATGTTGCCGTGCCCCCAGCCCAAGCGAGCGAGATAGTTGAAGATTGCTTCCGGCAGATAGCCCTGCTTTTCGTATTCGAGCACGGACACCGTTCCGTGGCGCTTCGAGAGCTTCTGGCCGTCCGGACCGCAGATGAGCGGCAGATGCGCGAAGACCGGCACTTCGGCGCCCAGAGCGTTGTAGATGTTGATCTGACGCGGCGTGTTGTTGATGTGGTCCGCGCCGCGGATGACGTGGCTCACCTTCATGTCCCAGTCGTCGACCACGACGGCAAAGTTGTAGGTCGGGATGCCGTTTCGCATGATGATGAGGTCGTCCAATTCGCTGTTGGAAACAGTGATCGGACCGTAGACGGCATCATTCCAAGTGACCGAACCGTCGTCCGGATTGCGGAATCGCACGACGGGCTTTACGCCTTCGGGAATGGGCCTGCCCTGACAGTTTTCGGGGCGCCAGCGGCCGTCATAGCGAGGCTTCAGGCCGAGGCGCTTCTGTTCTTCGCGCATCTCGTCGAGCTCTTCGGGCGTCGCATAGCAGTAGTAGGCGCGGCCGTCGGCGAGCATCTGGTCGACGACCTCCTGATAGCGGGCGAGGCGATCCATCTGATAGACGGGGCCTTCGTCATAGTCGAGGTTGAGCCACTTCATGCCGTCGAGAATGACCTGAACGGCTTCCTTTGTCGAGCGAACCTGATCGGTGTCTTCGATGCGAAGGAGAAACTTGCCGCCGAAGTGACGGGCGACAGCCCAGCAATAGATGGCCGTACGGGCGGTGCCGAGATGCATCATGCCGGTCGGGCTCGGCGCAATGCGGGTGCGAATTTCCTTCATTTTG
>CAZUXQ010000304.1:0-2277 GCA_964624425.1 uncultured Sutterella sp. | reverse complement strand
CATCGGCTGGTTCAACGCGAACTATCTCTTCTGACCGCTTCGCATCCGTTCCGACGGAGAACGTGCGGGGAGGCTTCGGCCTCCCCGATTTCTTTGCCGTGTTCTGCCGGAGGGTTCAGAAATTTCCTCCTTTTCCCGGAGAGAGTCAGGGCTGATGCATGAATGCGAGCGTCGCTTCAGGCGATGCAGATTCGTCGACCGCGCACAGGATGCTGAACTTGCTGATGAGACGGCCAGGCGATGCCGTTCGGCAGATGCCGTGCGCGCCGAGTTCTTTCATTGCAAGCGCCTCTGATGAATTTTTGCCGTCGAGATTGATCTGCGCTTCGAGGACCCGCCCAGGCAGAGTCGCAGCCTGCCGCATCGTGCCTGACCGGCTGCATCCGCCGCAAATGCCGCGATGAACGGCCGAAGGCGAGACCGAACGTGAAATTCCGCCGCGCGCCGGCTTCCGCAGGCCGGCTGATGAACATGGCCGAGATTTGCTTCGGCATTCTATTTTTGAGGACGGCGTCGGGGACGACCTGGAGCGCGCCGCTTCCTCCTATATGAAGGCGATGCAATGAACGCATCGCCCCTCTGTTCCAAAGGCGCAGACGCAAAGTCGGATCGACGGCTCTGCATCGCCTGACTTACCGAAGCGGCTTTTGAAGATCCCGCGCATGCGGCGGTTCCGTTCTGGACCAGAAAGTTTTCAATGGTCTCGGTTGTTAGGGTAAACCCCAACAACCGAGACCATTGCTAAGGATGCCCACTCATGCTATTGTTCCCTCAGCGAGATTAGTGCGAATGATCTTATCGAATCGTTAATTGTCTTGCTGCTGAGCATTAAGCAGGAATCGTAGCGATAAATGATCTTTTGATACGGTCTGCGGTGCGGTTGGTTTTTGTTTGAATTTCCAACTTTGGTTTTCGGCATTTGAGGAGGCAGCTGCCATGGCTAAGAGCAGCAAGCAGCGCAAGGAGCCGCTTCGCCGCCAGGAAGGCGAAGAACGCCAGAAGGCATTGGCGACGGCGCTCGAAAATATTGAAAAGCAGTTCGGCAAAGGCGCCATCATGCGCATGGGCGACTTGGCCGAGCCTCAGAACATCGAAACGGTTTCGACCGGCTCGCTCAGTCTTGACCTCGCGCTCGGCGTGGGCGGTCTGCCACGCGGCCGCGTGATCGAAATCTACGGACCGGAATCTTCCGGCAAGACGACTTTGTCGCTTTCCGTCATCGCTCAGATGCAGAAGATCGGCGGCATCTGCGCTTTCATCGACGCGGAGCATGCGCTCGACCCGACCTATGCGGAAAAGCTCGGCGTCAACATGAACGATCTTCTGCTCTCGCAGCCCGACACCGGCGAACAGGCGCTTGAAATCACGGACGCGCTCGTCCGAACGGGTTCCGTCGACCTCATCGTTGTTGATTCGGTGGCCGCCCTGGTGCCCAAGAGCGAAATCGAAGGCGAAATGGGCGAATCGTTGCCGGGCCTGCAGGCTCGCCTGATGTCGCAGGCGTTGCGCAAGCTCACCTCGAGCATCAACCGCACGAAGTCGATGGTAATCTTCATCAACCAGATCCGCATGAAGATCGGCGGCTACGGAAATCCGGAAACGACGGCGGGAGGCAACGCGCTCAAGTTCTATGCGTCGGTGCGTCTCGACATCCGCCGCATCGGACAGATCAAGCGCGGCGATGAAGTGATCGGCAGCGAAACCCGCGTGAAGGTCGTCAAAAACAAGGTGGCGCCTCCCTTCAAGCAGGTCGTGTTCGACATTCTCTACGGCGAAGGCATTTCGCGCGTGGGAGAAGTGATCGACATCGGCACGGAACTTGCCGTCATTCAGAAGTCCGGCACTTGGTATGCCTATGACGGCAAGAAGCTCGGCCAGGGCAAGGAAAAGACCCGCGAGTATCTGAAGGAAAATCCGGAACTGTGCGATGAAATCGAAAGCAAGATCCGCGAATTGAAGGGCGTTCACATCTCTTCGATCTCGAGCGTCGACGAAGACGAAGGCGTCGAAGAAGCGATGATGGAGGGCGCGAACGGTCCGCTACCTCCTGAAGAAGACTACGATCTTTAATCAAGCCTTCTGCGCCCGTCTTTCTCCCGGAAGCGGGCGCTTCTGCACATGGAAGTCGTTTTTGACGAAGACGACCTCGAGCCGATGTTCGGCGAACTGCCGAACGAGAAGCGCGAGGTTGAGAATGAGGAAAAGCCGCATGCCGGCGAAGAGGCGCCGGCGGCGGACGATGCCGAATCCGCCGCAGCGCTCCTCGATGTCTGCGGG
>CAZUXQ010000303.1:0-2285 GCA_964624425.1 uncultured Sutterella sp. | reverse complement strand
CGACCGATCTGCCGAAACGCTGCCGGCGCTTCTGTTCAGGCGTCAGTCCTGGTCAGAAGAAGAAACGCCCAAGATTTTCTGATGGAGACCAGAAAAAGATGCTAAAACCGACAAAATCGTCCGCACTGTCGTGAACAGTCGGGCGGCTCGATTTTTTTTCATGCAGGAAGAATTCTAAATGGCTCTGCAAACTTCTGTCCTCGAGCGCTTTCTGCGCTACGTAAAAATCGACACGCGCTCGGATCTGTCGAGCACGACGACTCCTTCGACCGCAAAGCAGCTTCGCTTGGGCGAACTGCTGCGCGACGAATTGACCGCGCTCGGCGCGCAGAGCGCAGAGCTCGTTCCGGGCGGCGTCGTCTACGGCAAACTCCCCGCGACGCCCGGCGCTGAAGATGCGCCCGCGATCGGCTTCATCGCGCACATGGACACGTCGCCGGACGCGAGCGGCGAAAGCGTAAAGCCGCAGATCATCCGCTTCGAAGGCAAGGATGTGGTTCTTAACGCCGAGAAGAATCTCGTCTTCCGACCGGCTTACTTCCCCGAAATCATGAAGTATGCCGGCGAAGAAGTGATCTTCACGGACGGCACGACGCTTTTGGGTGCCGACGACAAGGCGGGCATCGCCGCCATCATGGGCATGGCCGAGTATCTCGTCAAGCATCCCGATATCCCGCATGCAAAGATCTGCATCGGCTTCACGCCCGATGAAGAAGTCGCCCGCGGCACGGAGAGTTTCGACATCGACCGTTTCGGCGCCAAGTACGCCTATACGCTCGACGGAGGCGAAATAGGCGCCTTGGAGAGCGAAAACTTCAATGCAGCTACAGCTTTCCTTGACGTCGAAGGGCTGGGCGTGCATCCGGGAACGTCGAAAGGCAAAATGGTGAATGCGCTGCGTCTCGTCTGCGACTTTGTGGCGGCGCTCCCGCGCGACATGGCTCCGGAAACGACGGAAGGATACGAAGGCTTCATCCACCCGAACGATTTCGGCGGAGATGTCGTGCACGCGTTCGTCGTGATGCTCATCCGCGATCACGACCGCGCTCTCTTTGAAGAAAAGAAAAGGCTCCTTGAGAAGCTCGCCGCCGAGCATCAGGCGGCCAACCCGAAGGCGCACTACAGCCTGCGCATCAAGGATAGCTACGAGAACATGCATCCTTATCTTGAAAAGACCCCGAAGGTGCTCGAAATCGCTCGCGC
Source organism: uncultured Sutterella sp. (assembly GCA_964624425.1). GTDB lineage: Bacteria > Pseudomonadota > Gammaproteobacteria > Burkholderiales > Burkholderiaceae_F > Sutterella. The sequence continues at coordinate 1,082 of CAZUXQ010000303.1, read as the reverse complement.
CGCGTATCGTTCGGTCGGGCTCGAGCCGATCGAAATTCCGATTCGAGGCGGCACGGACGGTGCGCGCCTGACGGTTGAGGGATTGCCTTGTCCGAACGTCTTCACGGGCGGAATGAACCACCACGGCGTGCACGAGTGCATTCCGGTAAAGTCGCTCGAAATGGCCTGCGAAGTGGCGATCAAGCTCGCCGAAATGTCGGCATGCGTGAAGTCGCTCGACTGATCGGCACGAGAAAAAAGCGCAGATCTCGCATCCGGGAGCTGCGCTTTCCGTATTTTCGAGAGGAGTTTCGGACTTCGCGGAGAAGTTGATTTAACGACCTACTGGCCGGTCTTCAGGCGTTCGATTTCCATGCGCTTCTTTTCAAGTTCAAGCTGCGCGCGGTCTCGGGCGAGTTCGGCCTCAGCCTTGCGGTCGGCGACGCCGGCTTCAACTTCGGCGCGGCGCGCTTCGACGTCGAGGCGCTTCAATTCAAGTTCGAGTTCTCGCTCTTCGTCCTGATACTTTTCAAGCTTGGCATTCTTTTCGGCTTTGACCTTCGCCTGAGCGGCGCGGCGTTCGGCATCAATGCGCAGAGCCTTGGCACGCTCGACCGAGGCCTTGTTTTCGGCTTCGGCTCTCTCTTGAGCGAGCCGTGCTTCCTTCTGTGCGCGAGCCTCCTCGGCAGTGCGGGCTTGGGCTTCGATTTCATCCTGCGCGGCCTTCACGGCGCTGATGTTGTAGTCCATGGCGTCCTGCGGCACGTCGCGCGAAGCGGGCGGGAGCGTGGAGCTCGCGGCCGAAGCGTCGAGCGAAAGCCCGCCGAGCGTGCCTGCGGCGGCAACCGTTGCAATCCATCTCTTCCACATGTTCTCTGATCCTATTCGGTGAAGCGCACCGGATTCAGAACCGATGCGCGCATTTCTCAAGCGACGAGGCTAGCTGCTGCCGCAGCCGGACGGATTGTTCGGCTGGATGCGCGTTTCGTTCGGCGTCGGCTGAACGATGATGGCGGTGCCCGTCTTGAATTCGCAGGGACGGCCCACCTGCGCAGACTGGTACATCCGGCCGCTGCTCGTGCGGTAGACGATCTGCACGCCGT
>CAZUXQ010000302.1:0-2292 GCA_964624425.1 uncultured Sutterella sp. | reverse complement strand
GGCCGAGAATCTGACCGAGCTGGCCGACAACGCGCATCGCATCCGGAGAAGCGATGACGACGTCGAAATTGAGTTCGCCGGCCTTGACCTTGGCGGCGAGGTCGTCAAACCCAACGATGTCCGCGCCGGCTTCGCGAGCTTCGTCGGCCTTGGCGCCCTGCGTGAACACGGCGACGCGAACCGTCTTGCCCGTGCCTTCCGGCATCACGACGGCGCCGCGGACAGCCTGATCCGACTTGCGCGGATCAATGCCGAGCTGGACGGCGACGTCGACGGATTCGTCAAACTTGGCGGCGGCGCATTCGCGGACAAGCGCGAATGCATCGGCGGCGGCGTAGAGCTTGCCGGCCTCGATTTTGCCTGCGAGGGCCTTAGCGCGCTTCGTAAGCTTGGCCATTTAGAGACCCTCCACAATGATGCCCATGGAACGTGCGGAACCGGCGATCGTGCGGACGGCGGCATCCATGTCGGCGGCCGTCAGGTCGGGCTCCTTCATCTTGGCGATTTCTTCAGCCTGAGCACGCGTAATCTTGCCCACCTTGTCCGTATGCGGACGCGCGGAACCCTTCTGAATATTCGCGGCCTTCTTGATCAGCACCGTAGCGGGCGGCGTCTTCATCACGAAGGTGAAGCTCTTGTCCGCATACGCGGTGATGACGACCGGGATCGGAAGACCCGGTTCCATGCCCTGCGTCTTGGCATTGAACGCCTTGCAGAACTCCATGATGTTGAGGCCGCGCTGGCCGAGGGCCGGGCCGATAGGGGGCGACGGGTTGGCTTTGCCGGCAGGAACCTGCAGCTTGATAAAGCCCACAATCTTCTTAGCCATTTTTTAAACATCCTTCGGGGTCATGCGCTCGACCGACGCGCCTGCGCCGGCCCCAAGCTCCCCCGTCTGGTTGAAATCAGGTGCCGGAATATACTATAGGCAATTCTGCACCGCAACCGATTCCGGCTTCTTTTTGATCAAATTTTTTCGACTTCGTTGAACGCCAGATCCACGGGCGTATCGCGGCCGAATATCGACACGAACACTTCGAGACGGCTCTTGTCGTAATCGACGCTCATCACGCGGCCGGAAAAGTCCTTGAAGGCGCCAGTCTTGACGCGAACCGCTTCGCCGCTTTCAAATTCGACCTTGGGGCGCGGCTTTTCCGCACTCGTTTCGGCTGCGCTCAGAATGCTTTCGACTTCCTTTTCCGAAAGCATCACCGGATTGTTGCTGCCGAGGAATTCGATGACGCGCGGGGTCGAATTCACGAGATGCCACGTAGCGTCGTTCATCTCCATCTGGATGAAGACGTAGCCCGGGTACATGCGGCGTTCGCTGGTGATCTTGCGGCCGTTGCGGACTTCGTGAACGCGTTCGATGGGCAAAAGCACCTCGCCGAAGCTGTCCTGGAGCGGGCCGCTCTGCGCGATGCGTTCTTCAAGGGCGCGCTTGACGCTCTTTTCCATCGAAGAATAGACGTGCAGCGTGTACCAATGCATGTTCGCAAAGTTCTTTGCCATAGTTTCGCCTCGAAAACCGATTAGACCGCCATGCGGAGCAGGACGTCGTACAAGCCGAACTCAATCAGCTTGTCGCAGATGAACAGGAAGAATGCCATGATCACGACGAAAGCCATGACAAGGCCCGTCGTGTTGAGCGTTTCCTTCTTCGTCGGCCAGACAACGCGGCGCAGTTCGTCGTACGACTGCCGGCCGTATGCGAGCAGGCGCTTGCCGGAGGGGCTCATCCAAGCAATCGCCACGGCCAGAATGAGACCGCCGGCAAGCGAGCCGAGACGGACGGCGAGCGACTGCTCAGACAGCAAGGCAAAAGCCACAACCCCGGCTACGGCGCAAATTGCGGCAACCGCAACGAGGACGACGTCGAGCCTGCTCGTCACGATTTCAACATTCTGATTGCTCATTTATCTCACTCAATTCCTTGCGAATTGTTAAGCAACTCATCCGGCCGCCGACAATCTCGCACCAGACTTGTCGGACCGCTGATTCGGATAAGGAAAAATAACTTGGGATTGTACCGATCGAGAGACGCTTTGTCCTGCGGGATTCCCTCGTTTTTCAATTCCAAGTGATTCTTTTGAAGTCAAGACAAAGGCCAAGCTGACCCCACGTACAGCTTGGCCTTTATTTTCGGTGGCAGGGGCAGAAGGAATCGAACCCTCAACCTACGGTTTTGGAGACCGTCGCTCTGCCGATTGAGCTATGCCCCTGCGCAATCAATCGATATTATTCGATGATCTGAGAGACGACGCCGGCGCCGACCGTATGGCCGCCTTCGCG
>CAZUXQ010000301.1:0-2295 GCA_964624425.1 uncultured Sutterella sp. | reverse complement strand
CTCGCCTACGCCGTCTACGCCATCCTCACGAACGGCTTCGGCCTCGGCGCGCCGATCGAATTCGCCAGGATCGCCGATGCGCCCTGGTTCGGCGTTCCTTCCTTCTCGACGCCCGAATTCTCAATCTCCGCCATCACGCTGATCGCCCCGGTCGTGATCATTCTCGTCGGCGAAAATCTCGGGCACATCAAAGCCGTGACGGCCATGACCGGACGCAACCTCGACCCGTACATGGGCCGTGCGTTCTTGGGCGACGGCCTCGCCACGATGTTCTCCGCGAGCTTCGGCGGCACAGGCGTGACGACCTACGGCGAAAACATCGGCGTCATGGCCGCGACGCGCGTCTATTCGACGCTGCTCTTCCCGGTCGCCGCGTGCTTTGCCGTCATTCTCGGCTTCTCTCCCAAATTCGGCGCGGTCATTCAGACAATTCCGCAGCCGATTCTCGGCGGCACGTCGATCGTGGTCTTCGGCCTCATCGCCATAGCCGGCGCCCGCGTCTGGGTTGTGAACCAGGTGGACTTCGGCAGCAACCGCAACCTCATCGTGGCGGCCGTCACGCTCATCCTGGGCGGCGGCGACTTCACGATCCGCATGGGCAGCTTCACGCTCGGCGGCATCGGCACGGCAACCTTCGGCGCCATCATCCTCAACGCCCTGATGGAATGGGGCGAAAACCGCAGCAAGCCGGGCAGCGATGGCCCGCATGAGATTGAGCTCGAGTCGGCCGACAAATCCTGAAGACTTCGGCATCCGGCAGCCGCAGGAGCGGCCGCCCCTTTCGCCGCCCGCCGCGCTGCCTGAGCGGATTCTTGCGGGCGTCTTCAGCGGCGAAGCGCGGCGAAAGCCGCCCCCATGGCCGTCATGGACCTGGATTCCGTCGAGCGCCTGTCGGACTTGCCGTCCCTGCTCCGCTTTTGATCCGGCGCCTTCTCGTTCCTGCGCATCGAAAGCGAAATGCGGCCGCGCTTCGCATCAACGTCGATCACGACGACCTTGACGAAGTCGCCCACGCGAACGACGTCGCGCGGATCCTTCACGAAATGATCGGCGAGCCTGGAAACATGCACGAGACCGTCCGCATGAACGCCGATGTCGACGAAGGCGCCGAATGCGGCAACGTTCGAGACGACGCCTTCGAGCTCCATGCCCGCCTTGACGTCGTCGATCGTCTGCACGGCGTCGCTGAAGGAAGCGGACCTGAACGCGTCGCGCACGTCGCGGCCGGGCTTTTCAAGCTCCTTGAGGATGTCGTTCACGGTCGGAATGCCGAACTGCGCGTCGGCGAAGTCCTGCGCGCGCAAGCTCTTCAGAACGGATTCGTTGCCCATCAAGGCGCGAATGTCGCTGATGCGCGTCTTTTCCATGATTCGCGCGACAACGCCGTAGGCTTCCGGATGCACGCCCGAAGCGTCGAGCGGATTGTCGCCGTCGGGAATGCGCAGGAAGCCCGCGGACTGCAGAAAGCGCGCTTCTCCCAAGAACGGCACCTGCCTGAGCGCTTCGCGGCTGCGGAAGGCGCCTTTTTCTTCGCGGAACCGGACGATTTCCTTCGCAACGCGCCGCGTTAGGCCGGCGACGCAGGAAAGAAGCTCCGCGCTGGCCGTATTGACGTCGACGCCGACAAAGTTCACGCAGTCTTCGACGACCGCGTTGAGGCGGCGCGCGAGCTTGGCCGGATCCACATCGTGCTGATACTGGCCGACGCCGATTGCCTTCGGTTCGATCTTGACGAGTTCGGAAAGAGGATCCTGCAGACGGCGCGCGATCGAAACGGCGCCGCGATAGACGACGTCGAGCTCGGGCAGCTCCGCGGCCGCAAGCTCCGAGGCGGAATAAACCGAAGCGCCGGCTTCGCTCACGACGACGCAAATGGCGCCGAGAGACGGATCGGCCTTCAGCACTTCGCCCACGATCGCGGACGTTTCGCGGCTTGCCGTGCCGTTGCCGACCGCGACGAACTTCGCCCCGCAGCGGCGAATGTAGCCGGCGAGCTTTGCTTTGGCGGCTTCTCGCTGTCGCTCGGAAGCGTGCATCATCAAAACGTCATGCGCGAGAACCTTGCCTTTTTCGTCGATCACTGCAAGCTTGACGCCCGTGCGAAAGCCCGGATCAAGCCCGACGACGCCGTAGTGGCCGGCAGGCGCCGCAAGAAGGAGATTGCGCAGGTTGTCGCCGAAAATATCAATCGCGGCTTCTTCCGCCCTTTCGCGCAAGGCTTCGAAAAGATCCGTCTCGACGGCCGGTCGGAACTTCACGCGCCAGCCCCCGGCAGGCCGCCCGTGTCGATGCCGT
>CAZUXQ010000300.1:0-2305 GCA_964624425.1 uncultured Sutterella sp. | reverse complement strand
TCTCGGCGGCTGGGTGCAGGAAGAAGCGATTCTGTCGCTGCCTGCTGCCGTCGTGCACGAGCGCTGCGGCGAAGAGCTCTGGGAAGACGACCCCGAAACGGAAGCGAAGCCCAATCCCTTTGCAGTGCTTGCCGGCTTGAAGACCGACAAGTAAGCCGTGAGGCGGCCGGCGGACGCTTCATCGGTCGGACGCAGAAGCCCGATGCGAAGCGCCGGCTCCGGGCGAAGCCTCAATGCTTCCTGCAGGCGAGGCATTTCCGGCGATCGGCGCCTTCAGTCGGCGGCATCTTCATGCTCCCGCTTGGCGGGCGCGAGCGCGTCAAGGATCTGCAGAACCTTCTGGAGACGCTTTTCGGGGTCTTCGCTCGAGCCCTTCACGCGGAGCCGTTCGGGGCCGTCCATCTGCGCGTCCCGACGGGACTGCAGAAGCTTGATGAGGCTCAGGGGCTCGATGCCGGCATTCTTCCGGAACGTGACGGCGATGCCTGCCGCGGCAGCATCAATCTTTCGGATGCCGAGCTTTTCGCAGCGAAGACGCAGCTTGTGCGTTTCGATCAGGCGGCGAGCCGCATCGGGAAGCTTCCCGTAGCAGTCGACAAGCGCTTCCGTCGTCTTTTCGATCTGGCAGCGGTCGGGCGCCGAGGCAAGTTCCTTATAAAATGCGAGCCGTTGCGAAACGTCTGCGACGTAGGTCGAGGGAAGAAGCGCCGGTGCATGAAGATTGATGTCGACGCTCGCTTCGAGGGGGCTTTCGAAATTGGGCTGTTCGCCGCGCTTCAAGGCATTCACGGCTTGGAGAAGCATGCGGTTGTAGATCTCATAGCCCACTTCGGCGATTTCGCCGCTTTGGTGTTCGCCCAGGATTTCGCCGGCGCCTCGGATTTCGAGATCATGCATGGCGAGGTAGAAGCCGGAACCCAGATCTTCGAGCGACAGAATGGCGTCGAGACGCTTCTGCGCGTCTTTCGTGAAGGCGCCGTCCGGAGGCGTGAGGAGATAGGCATACGCCTGATGGTGCGAACGGCCGACGCGTCCGCGCAGCTGATGGAGCTGCGCAAGGCCGAACTTGTCCGCTCGCTCGATGATGATCGTGTTCGCGGACGGAATGTCGATGCCCGTTTCGATAATCGTCGTGCAGAGGAGCACGTTGAAGCGCTGCTGATAGAACTCGCGCATGATTCGCTCGAGTTCGCGCTCGCGCATCTGGCCGTGCGCTGCGGCAATGCGCGCTTCGGGAACAAGACGCTCGAGCCGCGCGCGGCAGTTTTCGATGGTCTGAACTTCGTTGTGAAGGAAGTACACCTGTCCGCCGCGCTTCAGTTCGCGCAGCACCGCTTCGCGAATGATTCCGTCCTGGTCGCCGTGCACGAAGGTCTTGACCGACAAGCGTCGCTCGGGAGCGGTCGCGATTACGGAGAAGTCTCGGATGCCTTCCAGGGACATCGAAAGCGTCCTCGGAATCGGCGTTGCCGTAAGCGTCAGAACGTCGACTTCTGCGCGCAGCCTTCTCAGGGCTTCCTTCTGGCGGACGCCGAAGCGGTGTTCTTCATCAATAATGACGAGGCCGAGGCTTTTGAATTCGACTTTGCCCGTCAAAAGCTTGTGCGTGCCGATGACGATGTCGACCGTGCCGGCGGCAAGCCCTTCGATCGCTTTTGCTGCTTCCTTGCCCGTGCGGAAGCGCGAGAGTTCGGCGATCGTTGCGGGCCAGGCGGCAAAGCGGTCCTTGAAGGTGGCGGCATGCTGTTCGGCCAAAAGCGTGGTCGGGCAGAGAACGGCAACTTGTCTGCCGCTCATTACTGCGACGAACGCCGCGCGAAGCGCCACTTCCGTTTTGCCGAAGCCCACGTCGCCGCAGACGAGACGATCCATGGATTTGCCCGACGTCATGTCGTCGATGACGGCATTGATCGCCGCGAGCTGGTCGGGCGTTTCTTCAAACGCGAAGCCTTCGCGAAAGGCTTCGTAGTCAAGCGGATTGATCTTGAATTTGATCCCTGAGCGCGACTTTCTGAGGGCGTAGAGGCTGAGGAGTTCTGCGGCCGTGTCGCGGACTTCTTCCGCAGCCTTCCTTCGCGCTTTTTCCCAGTCGCCTCGGCCGAGCGCATGCAGCGGCGCGTTTTCGGGAGCCGCGCCGGCGTAGCGCGAAATCAGCTGAAGATTGGTGATCGGCACGAAGAGCTTTGCTTCGTTCTTGTATTCGATCTCGAGAAATTCGGCGTCGCCGTCCTGCGTGTCGAGATGCACGAGCCCTCGGTAGCGGCCGATGCCGTGATCGATGTGCACGACTGCGTCGCCCGCTTTC
>CAZUXQ010000299.1:0-2311 GCA_964624425.1 uncultured Sutterella sp. | reverse complement strand
GAGAACCTTGAGCGCATCGTCGAGCCTGCCGTTGTCGAAATAGACGCCGGCAAGACGCACGCGGGCGAGCGCATCGTATTCGGGACGGCCCGATTTTTCGATCACCCAGTTGAGACGCGCGGCGGCGGCATCGTAGTCGCCGCTGTCCATCGCCGCCCGCGCAGCGGCCATCGCGCCCATCGGCGCGTAGATCGTGCCGGAATAGGACTCGATGAGGCCCGCCGAAATGGAGCTCACGTTCTTCGCGTCATTGTGAAGAATCGCCTGCTGAAGCTGGACATAGACGCCCGCCGCCTTAGCCGCCTCGTTTCTTTGATACCAATTCCAGCCGTTCCAGGCAGCAAAGCCCAGACACACGACGAAGACGGCGGCAGTAACGGGCGCGCCCCACCGCTCCCACCAAGCCTTCATTTGGTCGATGCTTTCCTGCTCTTGCAAGTCGTAAGCCATTTCAATCAGCTCCTGAATTCGGTCCGAAGCCTTTTGACTCGGCTTCAGGCAGCGGACCCGCTGTTCTTTTTGAACCGTTCGCGTGAATGGTCGGTTCGTTGAAGCGCACGATTCTACTTGAAAAATCTAAGCGGCTTCAGCTCTTTGAGCGCTTCCGCGACGGCGTCGGCCGCTTCCGCGACGGCCACGGCCGACTGCCGCGAGAAGGCGACGGGTCCGGCATGCTTGCGAAGCGCCTTCACCGCGACGGTGCCGGCGGCGAGCTCGTCTTCGGTCGCGAAGACCACGTATTCCGCGCCCGACGCATCGGCCTTCTTCATCTGGCTCTTGATGCTCGAAGAGCCCGGATGCACGAGAACGCGCACGCCGCGGTCGCGCATCGCCTCGCCGAGAATGAGGGCCGTCTTCTGCGCGGCGCCGCCGTGGTGCACGATGTAGACGTCGCTCTGCGCAGCGCTCGGCACGTTGCCGGCTTCGCGCATGAGTTCGATCACGCGTTCCATTCCCATGGCAAAGCCCACGCCCGGCGCGGGCTTGCCGCCCAGCATTTCGATGAGCGGGTCGTAGCGGCCGCCCCCGCAGATCGTGCCCTGCGCGCCAAGGCGGTCCGTGATCCATTCGAAGACTGTGTGATTGTAGTAATCCAAACCGCGAACGAGGCGCGGGTTGACGACGTATTCGATGCCGGCGGCGCTCACGAGTTCTTCAAGACGGTTGAGAAACGCGCGGCTCTCGCCGCCCAAGTAGTCGAGCAGCTTCGGCGCGGCCTCGACAAGATCCTGCATGCCGGGATTCTTCGTGTCGAGAATGCGCAGCGGATTCGTGTAGAGGCGGCGCTTTGCGTCGTCGTCGAGCACGTCCTGATTGGCTTCGAAGTACGCAATCAAGGCTTCGCGGTGCTTCGCGCGTTCATTCTGCTCGCCGAGCGTATTGAGCTCAAGGCGCACCGGCCCCATTTCGAGCGTTTTCCAGAGGCGCGCAAGCATCATGATCATTTCGGCGTCTATGTCCGGACCTTCCATGCCGAGCGCTTCCGCGCCGAACTGATAGAACTGGCGGTAGCGGCCGCGCTGCGGACGTTCGTGGCGGAACATCGGACCGCAGTACCAAAGGCGCTGAGTGGCGCCGTAAAGAAGGTTGTGCTCGTTTACCGCACGCACGACGGCAGACGTGCATTCCGGACGAAGCGTGAGCTGGTCGCCGTTCATCGAATCGGTGAAGGAATACATTTCCTTTTCGACGATGTCCGTCACTTCGCCGACGCCGCGAGTGAAAACTTTCGTGTTCTCGAGAATCGGCGTGCGGATTTCCTGATAGCCGTAGCTCTCGAGGACTTCGACGGCCGCATGCGTCACATAGTGCCAAATCGGAGCATCCTGGGGGAGCATGTCGTTCATGCCCTTGACTCCGGCGAATTTTTCTTTAGCCATGTTCTTCGGATTTCGTTCAATTGGGCTGCGGCTCTGCCCGGCGATCAGAGCGGCCTCTGGCGAAGGAGGCTTCGTCAATCTTGCGCTTTGCTTCCGTAAGCTTCCCGCACGAATTTTTCAATCATATCTTGAAAGCGCGCCTCCATGTCGGCGCCCTTCAAGGAGCAGACCTTTTCGCCTCGGATATAAACGGGCGCGACCGGACTTTCGCCCGAACCGGGAAGACTGATCCCGATGTCGGCCTGCCGGCTTTCGCCGGGACCGTTCACGACGCATCCCATGACGGCGACCGTCATGTTCTTGCTCCCGGGCGCCATGACGCGCCATTCTCGGGCGCGCTTCCGAAGGAAGGCCTGCGTCGAAGCTGCAAGCTTTTGAAAAAAGTCGGAGGACGTGCGTCCGCACCCCGGACAGCTCGTTACGGTCGGCGC
>CAZUXQ010000298.1:0-2327 GCA_964624425.1 uncultured Sutterella sp. | reverse complement strand
CGCGGCCATCATCGAGGCGCTGCCGATGCCCGCGCCCATGGCGAGCGAATGCGGATGGAAGAAGCCGAGCTGCGCGACGACGCCGGCAAGGATCGACACCCAGAGGGCGCCGAAAACCGTGCCGCAGATGTACATGCCCATAACGCCGCGGCCTTCCGCCGAGTCGAGGCCGAACCGTTCGGCAATGATCGCTACATTGGCTTCGCGGTCGATCGAGTAGCAGGCGCCGATCGCTTCGCGCTTCATCTTCACGAGGAGCGCAACCGGCAGACCGAAAACGAGCGTGCCGAAGAAGTGGCCGAATTCCTGAAGAATGAGCGCCCAGCCCGAATTCAGGATCATTTCTATGTTGGGGCCGATATCGAGACCGATCTTCGTGATGAGCATCAGCATGCCGATGCCGAGCATCTTGCCGGCGCGGTCCATTTCGCGCGGCTTGATGATGTTCCACTTCGGATAGCTGATCGCTGCGCCCATGACGAGCGCATAGAGAAGCGGCAACAAAACGATCAGGCCGAATTTCTGCGTGCCGATGCCTTCGGCAATGAGAACAATGACGAGCGCCAGAAGATGAATTTTCCTATTCTTAATCAGATCCATGGTGTGCATTTCCTTCCTGAGATTTTTATGAATTTCCTGTTGAGACGCAAAGCGCATCGAAGAACGGATGCCGCGCCTTTCGTCCGTGTCGTGCTGAGTTCTCTTATTTCATGATGCGGCTCTTCGGGCTGGGATGACGATTCGGAAATGAGCGTAAAAAAAAGGGAGCTGCCGATGAAGGCGCTCCCTTTGCGTTTGTTCGGTATGGTCGAAATGCTTTTCTAGCGCATCGCTCCCATCCTCAGAGCATCTTCATGGCGCATGCCGACGTGCAGACGAGATGTTGTCGTCTGCACGGACGTAGAGGAGGAAGAGAAGGAATTCGATGCAAGGAGGCAGGCCGAACGAACGCCTTCGGCGCGAAGGGCGCGGCATTCGATTTTGTTGACGGCCTGGTTCATGAAGTCCTCTTTTGTTTTGGCGCCTCGGATTTGCAGAAATGACGGCACTCTGCGCCGAAGTGTTGATGTCAACCTAGCACAGCTGATCAAGTCCTGAATGAAATCAAGCCGACTTTCTTACAGAATATCAGCCCTGCTAAAAGATTCTATTTAGAAAATCGAACTTTTTGCACAGCTCGGCCCGTTCTTCGCGCACAACGCCTCAAGGTCTACCCGATGCGAATCGAAAACTTTGAGAGAAGCTCAATGACTACGATGCGGACAACGGTCGTGCCGGAGCTCGCGCCTGGACAGGACAACCCAGCCCCTGTCGGTGGAAGGACGGACTCGACAGACTGCCTGCCCTCGCCCTTCATGGAGAGGAAGAAGCACTACACGGCGAAATGAAAAATAAATCCCTTGCAAAGCCTTAGCCAGCAAGGGATCAGTTAATTTTCATGTGAAAAAGTCGGGCGGTACGTTCATCTCATTTCTGTTTATAAGACGGATTTTTGCACAGCATGATGCGCACACGATCCGTTGTCCGTAATTGCAGAAAAATCCGCTGGAATCAGATCGATTTCAGCGGATTTCTTTAGAAACGGACGATCTGGCCTGCCGCCCATTTTTGAAGCTTCGCTACTGACGAACAGTCGTGATCTGAACCACAATGCCGCGGTCCCCTACCTCGACGGGACTGCTCAATTCGCCTTCGAAATCGCCGGGCTGCGGCATGAAGTTGCCGGTCTTCGAGATGCGGGCCCCGACGATGACGGCGTCGACATTGCCGAGAGAATCAGCCCCCATAGCCATGCGCATCGTTTCGTCAAGCGTGAAATTGTACGGGAGCTCGTGCACTGTGGTCTTGGTGAAGGCCACCGGCATCCTGCTGCCCGTCGTCGGACGCGCATAGATGAAGACGACGTCTTCAGGCCTCGTTCGCTTCAGAAGTTCTTCCGAAATCATCACCGTGCCGGCAATCGACTTCACATTCTGAGGCGTGCCGGCAGGCACCGGCGCAACGTCAATCGACGAAGGCGCCGTCTGCGGCATTGCAGGCCCGTCGCCCGTCTTCGGCGCGGAAGCATCCGGCGCCGCGCCGGCATCGGCGGCATTCTGTTCGCTCGCGAGCGGCGAGACGGCTGAGACCGAATCGTTCACGCCGGCCAAACGGCGCGCTTCGGCGATGTTGGCTTGGATCTGAGCCAAGTCGGGCAGATCGCGCGGCGCGGCCTTCAAGAGTCGTTCCCAATAGTCAGCCGCCTGCATGTATTGTTCGCGATCCCAAGCGTCGATTGCGAGAAGCGCCAACGCCTTCCACTGATCCGGATCGATTGAGAGCGCTTT
>CAZUXQ010000297.1:0-2336 GCA_964624425.1 uncultured Sutterella sp. | reverse complement strand
CCAGAACCTTGCGGTCGAACTCAATCCAGTTGAGCTCGCGGTTGATGTAGAGAAGCGGGTCCGAAAGGTCGGGCACGCCCTCGACGGGCGGGAGCGGCGCCGGCGCGTCGGACGTCTGCGACGCGGCGATGGCGACGGCCTTTGCCGTCTTGTTTTTGGCGGCGGCTTTCTGCGTCGCACTCTTCGGCTTGACGGTCATCGTCGTCTTGACCGTCTTTCTGACGGCCTTGCGCGTTGCTTTGGGTGCGGGCGCTTCGACTGCTTTTCCCGCTTGAGATGCTTCGACCGGCGCCGCAGCTTCAGCTGCCGCCGCTCCGATCTCCGTCTTTGCTTCAGGAACGGTTGTTTCTTCAGCCATGTCGATCATCCTCGTATTGGTTTTGCGGAATATCTTCTTGCGCTCAAAGGCTCTTTGATTCGCGGATTCGGCCGCAGAAAGCCCTTCGAAGCCCATGATGAAGAAGCCGATGAAGCCATTTTAGGACTCATTCGGGCAAAGGCTGCGAAGAGAAGTCAATCATTTTGCAGGCCGCTGCCGGCATTATTTTTTCGGTTTGAAGACGACGAAAGACCGCCCGAAAGAAAAGAGTTTTCGATCGGCTGGAAATGCTTCAGAAAGCGGTTGGGCGAGGCAGACCTACGCCCTGATTGACGCGAGGCTTCTTCCCGTCATTTCTTCGGGCTGCGGCAGTCCCATGAGATGAAGCACAGTCGGGGCCACATCGGCGAGAACGCCGTTTTCAATCTTTTCGACGCGGTCCGACACGACGACGATCGGCACTGGGTTGAGGGAGTGCGCCGTATTGGGCGAGCCGTCTGCGTTGACGGCATTGTCGGCGTTGCCGTGATCGGCGACCTGAACGACTTCGTAGCCGTGCGCTTTTGCCGCCTCAACGACCTTGGCGACGCATTCGTCAACTGCCTTCACGGCCTTCACGATGGCGTCGTACTTGCCCGTGTGTCCCACCATGTCGCCGTTGGCGAAATTGATGCAGATGAAGTCGTACCGTTCAAGCGCGATCGCGTCGGCGAGCTTGTCGGCCAGTTCATAGGCGCTCATTTCCGGCTTGAGGTCGTAAGTCGCCGCCTTGGGCGAGGCGATGAGAATGCGGTCTTCGCCCTCGTAGGGGGCTTCGCGTCCGCCGTTCAGGAAGAAGGTCACGTGAGCGTATTTTTCGGTTTCCGCAATGCGCAGCTGCTTCAGGCCGAGCCTTGCGACGTATTCGCCGATTGTGTTCGTCACGTTTTCCTTGTTGAAGAGAATGTGCAGCCCCGTGAACTTCGCGTCGTACGGCGTCATCGTCGCGAACCACAAGGGAAGAGGCGCCATCGTCTTGTCGGAGCCTTCGGTCGTCCGGTACGTCACGGCTTCCTGCGTGAGAACGGTGGTGAGCTCCTTGGCGCGGTCGTTGCGGAAGTTGAGGAAGATGACGGCGTCGCCTTCTTCTATGCGGCCGACGGGTGCGCCTGCTTTGTCGACCCGAACCAAGGGCTTCACGAATTCGTCCGTAACGCCGTCGGCGTAGGAGGCTTCCAAAGAACGAGCGAAGTTCGTCGTCTTCTTTCCGAAGCCTTTCGTGAGGAGATCGTATGCGAGCTGAATGCGCTCCCAGCGTTTGTCGCGATCCATGGCGTAGTAGCGCCCGATCATGCTCGCGAGCGTTCCGGCGGCGCTGCCGTCTTCGAACGCCTTTTCAAGCGCCTTCACGAACCCCAAGCCGCTCTTCGGATCAGTATCGCGGCCGTCCATGAAGGCATGCACGAAAGTCTTGCCGACGCCTTCGGCTTTCGCGAGCGCAAGGAACGCCAGAAGATGCTCGAAGCTTGCATGAACGCCGCCGTCCGAGAAAAGTCCCATAAAGTGGAGTTTCGCTCCCGTCGCCTTCACGTGCTCGAACAATGCCTTCACTTCGGGAACGGCGCCGAGTGCGCCTTCGCGCCAGGCGCGGTTGATGCGCACGAGGTCCTGATAGACCACGCGGCCTGCGCCGATATTCAAGTGGCCGACTTCGGAGTTGCCCATCTGGCCTTCGGGCAGTCCCACGAATTCTCCGTCGGTTCTGAGCATCGCATGCGGGTAGCGGGCCGTCATGGCGTCGATGTAGGCGGGCGAGGCTGCGCGGATCGCGTCGGGCTTTCCGCCTTTGCCGATGCCCCAGCCGTCGAGGATCATGAGGAGAACTTTCTGCGGAGTCTTCATGGTTCGTGCTTCCGTGAACGAGTGAGCGAATGCGCTTTCCGAGCAGGCGGGTCTGCCGGCCATCAAGAAAGGCCTGCAGAAATGATCGAAAACATAGCAGAGAGGAGAAAGGCCTGCAACGTCCAGGCTTTGCCGA